>LJIE01000004.1 GCA_001281695.1 bacterium 336/3
TTGGCACAAGTAAGGGGTAAACAAACTGCAATTATAGAGGCAGAAAAATTAAATCTAACCGATAATCATTTTTACTTTTCCTTGCTTGGTTATTTACATACAGACATTGACAATGCAAAAGCTATTTCGTATTTTGAAATGGCACAACAAAAAGCAAAAACTGATAATGACAAATTACTATTAAACAAAAAATTGAACGACCTTAAAAAGAAAAACAACAGTTACCCCTGTTAACTGTTGCACAACTCAGACTTAAGCATGTCAAATAGTAAAGCTTAGAAAAATTTCTTTTCTACACAGCCCTTTTAAAAGGGCTTATTTTTTTCTATATGGAAAATGAGTCTAAAATTTACCTGTCTTGAAAAGGCTAAAAAAAGCTTTATTACAAGATTTTGAGAGTTTTTCAAGTGTATTCATCATTTGACATGAACTCACTACTTTGGGATGTATGTATTTTAAGTATTTCTTCAAATTGTAAGTCAAAGTGAATTTGCAAGGAAAAAGTGGACAAAATTTTAAGCGACAGACGAATAAAAATTTGATTTATGATTGAACTCATTAATAGTCATATAACTAATAGCAAAATGTCTTCTTTTTTGATTATACCAAATTTCAATATACTAGCTTCGCTGAGCTCACTTTGTTCGGTTCAAAGATGTCTAATTTCATTTGTTCCTTTGTGACGAGCTTGTTGCCATTAATTACTCAGGTATGCTTACTTGTCCATTTCTTCCAATTCTATCAAACGAATTGGATATTTGGTCATGTTAATTTCTTTCATGTTGCTATCAAAGTATTTTACTACTTTTTGTTTTTCTTTGTCTTGCAATACGAATCGGTGTCCTCCAAAAGATTTTTCTTGTTGCTTACCTGGAACAATTGTAAATCCTTCAAAGCTAATGAGCTTGTACTCTTTTAAGAGTTTATTAAACCTTTCATATACATCATTTTCTACCCCACCCGTTCCAAGATAAATTCGGAGGTCTTCATTGTTTGAGCCATTGCCTCTATACTCTGACGAAGAGGTAAAATTACCTGCTTCATCATATCGGTCTCGATATGATAGGAGTTTACCCGAAGCATTGTTAAGTTTCTCATAAGCCACTACATATCTGACTTGCTTATTATTGACCACCATCTTAAACCAAGTAACGGGTTCCATACCGACATTATTCATAAAAGCCGTTCTGATGGCTTGAGGTACTTTGTTGGCATCAATTTTAGAACTCTTGGGACCTATTTGGGCTTGAATATTCATCAGCACAAGGCAAAAGCAAACGGAAAGGGAAATAATTTTTGATTTCATAAAAGAGTGAATTAGGATTGATCAATAATTATAATTTTTGATTGTTTGATAATTTTTTTAATAACTATACTCAAAAGTAAATGGTTTTGAGAAATATCCCCAAAAAGTATAATTTTCGCTTTTTTTGGTGTTCTTCACCATAGCTGTCAGGCTAAAGATATTTATTATCTTTGTAGATGAACTAAATATAAAAAGAATTAACGAAAACATTATTAGATTGAGTAATGGCGAAAAAATAGAATAATAAATTACAATCAAAAAAAGTTAATCAACATGTGTTCAACGTAATTTTAAAGGTTTAAAAACTCTCTCAAATTTTTGTCCACTCTAAGATAGTAATTCCATTCTTTGTAAAAGGTTTATGAGAAAAATGAGGCTTATTGAAAGCCTCATAGCATAATTTTCCCCTAATTTAATGGGTTTGTGCACTGTTTTTAGAAGTTATTTCAGCTTTTGAGCAAGTATTTTTCCAAAGAATATTTCCCAGAACCAATAAAAATTATAGTCAGGCAAATAGTTGCATAAACAACCGTCATTTCTGCATGACCAAAAATATCACCTTTGCCAGCTGTGAAAGTAGCTACCAGCATTGTAAACATGATAAGAAATGCTCCAAGTCTTGTAAGCAAACCTAAAACCAACATGATACCCCCAAATAATTCAGCACCTGTTCGTAAATAAGCCATTAGCAGTGGTAAGGGGAAGTAGAGATTTTTTGATAAATAGTTGGCAAAACCTTCCATAGCTTTTGAATTGAATAATTGATGTCCATGTAAGATAAAATAAATTCCTACTACTAGTCTTACGATTAGTATTCCACTATCAATTGAAAAGGGAGTTGAGCTGAGTAAAAAGTTTTTTAGTTTCATGTTTTTAATTTTTTAATACTTTTTATAATCTGTATTAGTGGTTTCATTTCCTTTTTTGATTTAGCATTTAAATAAATCAAATAAAATTCATCAAAACCGTCTCTATCAATTATTAATCTGTTAGAAATTACTATTTGTTTTTTTTCATCTTTTTCTGTGCCTTCAAAAAAGTAAGCAGTCATTCCGTTTATATTTATTATTTTCATTTTAGATAACTTTACAAATGCAGTATCTTTTTCTTGTATTACTATCAATTCCTGTAAGTTGTGAAATTTTTTATTATAGCTCCACAATGCCCCATTTGCATAAGATTTTGGATTTGTAAATATAACTTCAGCATAAGCCTTCTTATCCACATAGCTGGCAACAAAACCCTTTTTTAGTTCTATTGAGAATTGTAACTTAGTCTGTTCAAACTTAGTTATGGTTTTGCCGGTTTGTGAAAAACCAATTGTTGATACAAGCATTAAAATTGATATAAGCAATCTTTTCATATCTATAATTCTTATTGAAGTAATTTATTGAACGTTTCAGTTAATGCAGGATCAGAAGGTTTTGCAGAATTAGAATTTATGATTACACCATCAGGGTCTAATAATAGAAACCTTGGCAATTGATACATACCTAATGCCACAATAAAATCAGAGTTCCAGTTTTTATCTGCATACAATTGAAAACCTTTCATTTCTTTTGTTTTTACAACTGATTTCCACTTTTCAAAATCCTTCTCATAATCAACAGAAATACTAACAAAAGCGATATTTTTATCTTTATACTTTTCGATAAGATTTTTCATATATGGTATCTCCTCAATGCAGGGTCGACACCAAGTTGCCCAAATATCAATCAACACATATTTACCTTTTAAGTCTGAAAGGTTTGTTTTTCCTCCCTCATAATTTGTAAAGTTAAAAGTGGGGCAAGGAGTATTATTCAACTTAGTTATCATTAAATTTTGTTTATAAGATAATTCAAGTTCAAGTATTTCTCTTTTTAGATTGTCTTTCAATATTTTACTTAAATTTGGATTTAATTTTGCAGCGTTTATGCGATTTAAATCATTTTCTTTTTTTAATGGTAGTTTTTGCTTGAATTCAATTTCATTTAATTTCATTAATTTTTCAATACTCAAACTATAACTCAAACTGTACAGTAGTAAATGTTTATATTAACTTTTTTCAGGACGACACTAACAATCATCTTTGATAACATCTTTTTTAAACTGACTGATTATTTCTTTCATTTCTTTTAGCTGTTTTATTTTTTCATTAATAGATAAAAGTTTCTCATCTAAAACAGCTAATTTTTCAGAAATAGTCATTTTATTATTGTACCAAGCATCCACCAATTGAGCAATTTCACTAATTGTAAAACCAATTGATTTGGCATCTCTAATTAATTCTAATTTTTCAACTGTTTCTTCATCATAATGAAAATAGTTATTTGACTTTACATTTTCGTTTCTTTTACCTTTTATCAATCCTGATTTCTCATAAAACCGAATTGTATGGACAGTAATGCCTGTTCGCTTCGATAATTCATTTATTAACATTTTACAAAGATAAGGTTTAGAAAAATAAATTACAAGTATAGACTATACTCTAATGTTGTATGTTTTATTTTTTGATAATACTTTTGTACACATCAAATAAAAAAACCATGAACAAAACTGTCTTTATTACTGGAGCATCAAGTGGAATAGGAAAAGCCACTGCACTATTTTTTGCCCAAAAAGGTTGGAATGTAGCAGCAACTATGCGTAATCCTGAGAAGGAAGTCGAACTAACAAAGCTAAACAGTGTAAAGCTATTCAAGTTAGATGTCACCAATAACGAGAGCATAATAAATGCCATTGAAAGTGCTGTAAATCAATTTGGCAAAATAGATGTATTGGTTAATAATGCAGGGTATGGTGCTGATGGCGTTTTTGAAGCCATGACAGATGAAGTAATAGAAAATCAATTTAATACCAATGTATTTGGTTTAATGCGTGTAACCAGAGCTATTATTCCACATATGCGTGTAAAAAAGGCTGGTACCATTATACAGATTGCTTCTATGGGTGGTAGAATCACGTTTCCCCTATTTAGCATTTACCATGGAACCAAGTTTGCAGTGGAAGGCTTTACAGAATCATTACACTATGAACTAAAGCCGTTTAATATTAAACTTAAGCTTATTGAGCCTGGTACCATAAAAACTGAATTTTATGGAAAAGGTCGTGTAGCTATTACAGGTAGTAACCTTCCTGAATATAAAGCGTTTGTGGAAAAATGTGAAAAAGTATCGCAAGCACCAGCAAAAAATGGTGTTACACCTGATAAAGTGGCTGAAACAATTTATAAAGCGGCAACGGATAATTCCAGCAAATTGCGTTACCCAAGTGGCAACCCTGCTCCATTATTAATTTGGTTGCGTAAAAGATTGCCTGAAAGTTGGTTTTACGCATTGGTTAGAAGTAGTTATAAAATTTAATTAAAACAAACGATGCTTACACAAGAAGAAGTAAAAGAAATTTTTCATCAGAAAGAAATCTTTTTTGACGATGGTAATACCCAATCGTATGAGTTTAGGATGGAGCAATTAAAGAAATTTAAAGTAGCCATTGAAAAATATGAAGAGGAAATTTTAGAAGCTCTTCATCAAGATATGCATAAACCTAAATTTGAAGCATACACCAGTGAAATAGGCATTATGCTTGAAGAAATTGAGCATACTATTAAACATTTAAGAAATTGGATGAAGCCCAAAAAGGTATCGACCCCAGTGGTTTTGCACCCTTCAAGTAGCTATATTTATAAACAGCCACTTGGTGTTGTGTTAATTATTGGACCATGGAATTATCCTTTTCAATTATTAATGGCTCCGTTGGTGGGTGCTATTGCTGCGGGTAATTGTGCTATTATTAAGCCAAGCAATGAAACGCCACATACAGCTAAAATAGTAGAGAAATTGGTTGAAAATACCTTTGATAAAAATTACATCAGTGTGGTGCAAGGTTCAGGTTCTACGATGGGACCACTTCTGATTGAAAATAACCGTTTTGACCATATCTTTTTTACAGGAAGTCCCAAAGTGGGTAGCCAAATAGCGAGTATGGCAGCTAAACATTTAACACCTGTTACTTTAGAGCTTGGAGGCAAAAGCCCAGCTATCGTTGATAAAAGTGTAAACATTGAAGTGGCAGCCAAACGTTTAACTTGGGCTAAGTTTTTTAATGCAGGTCAAACTTGTGTATGCCCAGATTATTTGTTGGTACATGAGGAGATTAAAGAAGTGTTTGTAGAAGAAATGAAAAAGAACATTCGTTTGTTTTATGGCGAAAATCCACAAAAATCAAAAGATTTAGCCCGAATAGTAAATGCTAAAAGGTTCGAAACATTAAAACAATATTTAAACAACGGACGTATATTAATTGGTGGTGAATTTGATGAAACAGAACGTTACATAGCCCCAACTTTAATTGACCAAGTTGGAATGGATGATGTCATCATGCAAGAAGAGATTTTTGGACCAATTATGCCCATTCTTACTTATAAAACAAACGATGATGTTGTACGACAAGTAAGAAAACATCGACATCCTTTAGCATGTTATATTTTTTCGAACGATGATGACAATAAAAACTACTTTATTCAGAATATTGAGTTTGGTGGTGGTTGTGTAAACAACTGCATGGTACATTTGGTAAATCCAGAGTTGCCATTTGGTGGTGTTGGTAATAGTGGCATGGGCAAATATCATGGCAAAGATAGTTTTGATACCATGAGTCATACTAAATCGGTGATAAAAACAGCAACATGGCTCGATCCATCGCTAAGATATGCACCATATACTGATAGTAAGTTGAAATGGGCAGAATGTTTTATGGGGTAAATCCTATAATGAATTTATGCATATACCCTTAATTTTATGATTGCTTATAAGTTTTTTACATAAATCAACATGGAATATTAAAAAGTCAAATATCTTGATTCTTACGAATTATAAGAATTACACAATGGATTGATAGAACTTATTAGACTCAAAATATCATATGATTTTTAAATAAATTTGTATTGTTTTACATATAAAACACTGATAAATAAAAATCTATATCAAAGTTTAAATTTTGATATAGATTTTTTTTAAAAATATGTACATTTAGGAGTTGCTGGTAATTTTAAATACCCATTTCAAACATATGAAATTCATTATAATTTTATTCCTTTTAATTCTTTCTAATTATTTGAGTGCTCAGAATTTAAATACTGAAAGTGCAACTAAATTTTGGAAAATCATTGATGTTGTAAAAAAAGACATTCCAATTTCAAACGAATTATGGAGCGAATTTAGAAATGCAAAAGCAGACAGTTTGTGGTTTGGAATGGCAAGACAACTGGATAAAAATTATGAACTATATTATAGAAATGCTATTGAAATAGTATTCAGACCATCTAATAAATCTAAACTTGACAGTATTATAAACTTACCAAAAGACAATTCAAGAAATTTACAAAATATTTTTGTAATAGGTATGTATCAAAACTATTTTTTGAACGAACAAGGTATTAGAGAATTTTACAAACGAGTTTCTGAAACGGCTTATTTAGACACTATTTACAATATTGCTATTACTATGTTGCCAAAAAAATTCAAAAAACCTACTGAAAGACTAAATGCATTAAATATTTATATACATGGAATTGAAAGTGGGGCAAATGCAACAAGGCATGGAATAATGTTTTCTATGGCAGGGCTTTACAATTTTGAAAAAGAGCATTTTGGGATTTTGGGAGCTCACGAACTTCATCATCTTTTGAGAGTTAGCAAGTTAAAAGGCTCTATTCAAAGTAATCATAAGTTTGCTGTTGATATAATGGAAAGTTGTTTAAATGAAGGTTCGGCTGATATTCTTAACAATTTACCAGTATTTGAAAAACCAGAGTTTACAGACTTAAAAACAATGACCCTGATAAATAGTGAAGAAAAGTTAAGAACCATTGATAAGTGGTTTTCAGAAAGATTTGCGGACACATCTAAAACAAGGTCAGAAGAAGAAATCGCAACTTTATTTAATTACTTAGGTGGACACAATCCAGGTTATTTTATGGCCCGAACAATTGTAGTAAATGGCTTTAAAAATGAATTAAGGGAAACCATTGACAATCCTTTTCACTTTTTTTTACTTTATCAAAAAGCTGCAAAAAAAGACAAGTCAAAACCACCCACATTTAGTATTAAAACAATCAATTTTATCAAACAACTTGAAAAATTATATTACAACAAATGAAAAACTACCTGACAAAGTATTGTCAAAAACGGTTGGAGGAATTCTATTTATATTTAAACTTTGGTATTTCTATTGAAGTTTAGTGCTAAAAATACCCACCATTGCCAATACGTGAACCGTACCCTTCACCGAACCATATAGAATATGTTTCACTTTGACAAATATTTCGGACTATTTATGAACAATAAATTTCACAAATACTATCCTTTACAAATAAGCGTTTCAACAAAATCAAACTTGGCACTATCTGTTAAAAACGAATCTGACATTTTTAGGAAAGTATTTTTCTTAAATTCAAAAATTGAACATAAGTAAATACGTGAAACTAATCAATTAACCATTCTCATAACTCCACATCAATATTTATGGTAAAAATTGCCATTATTGCCAATCCCGAAACAATTGGAGCGAAATACTTACAGAATTTCAGAATCTAATGCAATTTTAATAACTTAAAGTTGTATTATAAAAACAATTAATTTATGAACATCCCTATCTATAAAAATATAAATAGTCTGGTGCAAACAAACGAAAATGGCTTTAAGTCAGAAAATGAGGAATTTAGTATTTATCAAATTAGGCGAATGAAAGGCTCAGGACTGAAAAGAAAAGCACATAGAACAGATTTTTATGGACTCACCTTTATAGAAAGCGGGGAGGGGAAAATTTGCATCAACAATAATTGTTATGAATTTGAAAACAATATGCTTATTGCAACAAGCCCAGGGCAGATTATTACGTTGGACGTAGATAACATCTCAAATGGCTACACCATTTTCTTTATGTCAGAATTTTTAAATATACATTATCCTGAAACGATTGAAAAGAATTTTCCTTTTTTCAAACTTAATGCTGAGGGTCTTCCAGAAATAAAAAAGATTAGCAATCATATTAAAATCTTGTTCAGAATAATAAATATAGAGTACTCCAAAAAAGAGACGGAGTATATGAATATTATCAGAAGTTATTTGTTGGTACTTTTAAATTTAGCGAACAGACATTATCTTAAAAGGACAAATACTTTAACCCAACTGAGTAAAAAACAGGAGTTAACTATGGAATTAGAAAACCTTGTTATTAAATTTATGCCTGAGCGAAAATCTATTGCATACCTAGCCAAAAAACTTTCTATCAGTTCTAAACATTTGAATGAAATTATTAAAGTAGCCACAGGCAAAACACCTTCTGCATTTATTACTTCTATTTTTATGTTGGAAGCAAAAAAACTCTTGATGCATACTAATTTTTCTATTACTGAAGTAGCCTATCAGCTTAACTATAGTGACGCCTCTTATTTCAATAAAGTTTTTAAAAAGCACTTTAATATGACCCCACTTGACTTTAAAAAGCAATCGGTAAAATAATTACCCTCTAATACGACTTTTGTACAATACTTATAGCTTTGGTATAACTACCTTTGCTACTGATAAGAATATAGCAAAAAAAGAAAATGTACAAAAAATGAAACTTTTACAAGAAATAAAAATCGGCAATTTAACCCTGCAAAACAGCATGGCTATGGCACCCATGACAAGAAGCAGGGCAAATGTAGAAGGTATTGTATCACAAAGTACAGTTGTATATTATGAGCAGAGATCCTCTGCTGGGCTTATAATTACAGAAGCTATCAATATCTCAGCTCAGGCATTGGGCAGTCCTTTTACTCCAGGCATTTATACACAAGAGCAAATAGATGTTTGGAAAAAAGTGACAAAAGCTGTTCATGAAAAAGGCGGAAAGATATTTGCCCAACTTTGGCATACAGGTCGTGTGGGGCACTCCATTGATAAAGGAGGGGTTTTGCCTGTTGCTCCTTCTGCTATTGCCATTCAAGGGCAAGAACATTTTACTTCTCAAGGCTCAAAAGAATATGAAACACCAAGAGCATTAGAAAATGCTGAAATCAAACAAATTGTACAAGACTATAAGCAAGCGGCAATCAATGCTATTGAAGCAGGTTTTGATGGTGTTGAATTACATGCCGCTTTCGGTTATTTGCCTAATCAATTCTTGGTAGAAAGTGCCAACCAACGAACAGATGAATATGGCGGAAACATTGAAAACAGAAGTCGCTTTGTTTTGGAAGTTATGGAAGCAATGGTGGATGCAATAGGTGAAGGCAAAGTAGCCATTAAACTTTCACCAAGCATTCCGTTTAACAGTATTATTGATAGCAACCCAACAGCACTTTATCAATACCTGATTACCTCCTTAGATAAAATGCCTTTGGCATATATTCATTTGATGAATCCTATGTTCCCTACAGATAATCTGCCACAATACCCCAGAGATGTGATAGGTACATTTGGCACATTGACCAAACATGTGCTGATTGCCAACGGAGGTTATAACCGTGCGACTGGTGAACAAGAATTACAAAAAGGTATAGCAAAAATGATTTCTTATGGAGCATTATTTTTGGCAAATCCAGATTTGCCAAAACGCTTTGAATTAAATGCCCAACTCAATCACCCTGACCGTGCCACTATGTATGGTGGTGGAGAAAAAGGCTATACAGATTATCCATTTCTTCAAGAGTAACATTTTAAAAAGAATTATGTACAAGAAGGTTATAGAAAAAACACATGGTCAATTGGCACCCTTGGGGCCAGATATGAAAGTAAGGAGAGTTATTCCATCGCATGAAGTGAACGATGTAAACCCTTTTGTTTTTTTAGATCACATGGGACCAATCGTTCATAAGCCAGGTTCTAAAAGTGGAGGAACGGGAGCACACCCTCATAAGGGCTTTTGCACATTCACTTATTTGTTAAGCGGTGAGGTGGAACATAAAGACAGCAGGAAACATCATGGAATAGTTGGTGCTGGTGGAGTACAATGGATGATGGCTGCATCTGGCATTGTGCATGATGAAAAGCCAACACTTGCTTATTTAGAAAAAGGAGGTCTCTTACATGGTTTTCAATTATGGATAAACCTTCCTGCAAAATTTAAAAAGGAAGAACCACAATACTTTCCACTACAAAGCAAAGACATACAGGAAGTAAAAATGGGTGAGAGTAAAGTAAGGGTTTTAATTGGCTCATTTAAAGAAGCCACTTCACCCATACCCGTATTTTCTCCTATGTTTGTGTATCACATTCAGTTGGCTGGCAACAGTGAAATTTCAATACCAATAGATGAGGCATTTAATGTGTTTGCTTACATACCTGTTGGCGAAACAGTAAGTAATACTGAAAAGTTGGCTGATGCTGAGTTGGCTTTATTTGGGAAAGAAGGTGATACTATTCATTTCAAAAATGAAACTGAAAGTAATATAGATATTATGCTTTTTGGTGGAGAACCCATACCAGAGCCGATTATAGCTCATGGTCCATTTGTAATGAATAGTGAAGTTGAAATAAAACTTGCTTACCATGAATACAATAGCGGAAAATATGGGATAATAGATTTTTAAAACAAAAAAATGCGTGATATAGGTTCAAATCAACTATTAAGAAGTGATTTTAAAAAAATTACAGCTTTGGCAGTGCAGGGGTTTTGGTGGGAATCAAGACTAGCAAAAACTTAATGTTGGTAAATACCAGTGGCGAATATCTTATTTCTAGAATGAAAGAGCAGACAGGTAGTAAACTGAATAGTTTCACTCATACTATCTTCATTGATTTCAGAGAACATTTCAAGAATTTCAGCATAAATAGGGGTAACTCTTTGAGCTTTTACATTTTGACTTACCAAACAAAAAGCAAGCAAACAATAAATAATTGATTTCATAAATAAAGTATTTTAATGAGTTAAAGTTAATTTAAGTCCAATAACACCTAAAATGATTAGCAGAATGAAGCCTATCCGAATAAGGGTTGCAGGTTCTTTAAAAAATATCATTCCAATAATAACCGTTCCTACTACTCCAATACTCGTATAAATAGCATAAGCTGTTCCAATTGGAATAACTTTTAATGCTAATTGCAAAAAATAAAAACTTGTAATTATACTTACATAGAAGATAGCAGTCCATCCTATATTTTTATGGTCGTTCATTTGTTTAAGACCAATTGTCCAGCCAATTTCAAAAATACCAGCTAAGAGAAGATAAATCCAATTCATCATTTTACTATTTTTAAGTGTTTTGAATAGAAATTTTTTCGGTTTGGGGCAAAGATTGACAAGTCAAAATATAACCTGCTTTCAAATCTTGTTCAGAAAGCACTTGGTTGTTTTGCATTTTTACCTTGCCTTCAGTGCGTTTCATTTTGCACATTCCACAAAGCCCGCTTTGGCAAGAAAAAGGCAATGGAATGTCTTGGTCTAAACCACTTTGCAAAATGGTTTTGCCTTCTTGGGTTTCAAAATGGTACATTTTACCAAAGACTTTTGCGAAAACTTGTGCCTTTTGAGAAGTATTTATTTGATTTTGGGCTGTGATTAAAAACAATTCACGATGAATATTCTCTTTACTAATGCCCAAATATTGCAAATCTTCTATCAATTTGTTGGTCATTATTTCAGGTCCGCAGAGATAAAAATCCAATTTGTTTTTATCATAATGATTTACCAATTCTTCCAATGAAACTCTTGTGATATAGCCTTTGATGGCATTTTGAGGATTTTCTTCTTCACTCAAAAAGTGTTTGATTTCTAATTGGGTAGAAAAGTCATTTGCCCATTTTTCAAATTTTTCTTTGAAAATGATGCTATTTGAAGTTCTGTTGGCATACAGCAAAGTGATTTTACTTTTGGGTTCAAACTTCAAAATTGTGCCTATCATACTGTAGATAGGAGTAATTCCACTTCCGCCTGCTATCATCACATAATGCTTTTGATTTGCTGGTTCAGGATTGAGATAAAATTGACCTGATGGGGCTGTAACTTCTAAACTATCACCCACTTTCAAGTTTTCGGCTAGATGATTTGTAACTTTGCCACCTTTGATTTTTTTGATTGTCAAAGTCAAAAAATTATCTTTATTTGGAATGGAAGAAATTGAAAATGTACGATACAAGGTTTCACCTTTGATATTAACCTTGATGGTAAGGTGTTGCCCTGACGAAAAATCCCTGAAAGTCGAAGGTACATTGTTAAACTGAATCGTAAAAGCTTCATTTGCCTCTTGGCGAATTTCAGCAATCGTTAGCGAATACAAACCTTCATAGCTTTTCTTGATGTTTTTGCGTTCAAAAATTTGTTCGTGTCGGGTTTCGTAGTCTTTAAATTCAGTCCCCATCCATTTGTCCCACCAAGTAAAATATAGGGCATAATTACCATTGAATAATTGGTGGTGCATATTGTGGTGGGTTGAGGCAGTTTTGTACTTTAAAATAGGTAGTTTTACCCAACCTTTTGGATACGCCTCATAACCCAAATGTCCTAAAACATTATTCAACATATCAAAAATTTGCCAAGCCAATAATACCCCAAAATTCAATGGCATTAGAAAAGGCAATAGAAACGGCATCGCATTTTCAACGATTGCTTCAGAAGGGTGAAAAGCAAAGGCAGTCAAAGGAGAAGGGTCTGTACTTTCGTGGTGTATTCGGTGAAAAAATTTGTAGAGTTTGGGATGATGCATAGCCCTATGCGACCA
This sequence comes from bacterium 336/3, assembly GCA_001281695.1. Lineage (NCBI taxonomy): Bacteria > Pseudomonadati > bacterium 336/3. Next base: position 12,993 of record LJIE01000004.1, read on the forward strand.
ATAAAAAAAAGCATCATTGATAAAGAGCAACAAAGCAAAACTTATCAATGCCCAAGCCCAACCATATTGGTTGATATCAAGATATAAGAGTGTATAGCCTTGCGATTGCAAGTAAAGCAATACGATGTCCATAATGGCAAATACAAAAAATGTACTTGCTGAATGGAATACATCATGTTTGAAATGGTGTGTGTTTGCCCTTTCTACTTCCTGAATACGAATTCCTTTGAAATACTTTTTCCAAAATATCCAAAAAACAACAAAAAAAGGAATGACGAACATTGAGTAGGTGATGGCGTGTTCGATAAAAGCCTCTAAAAAATGACCGAAAATCTCTTGAATATTCATATTTTTCGCAGTTAAATGATTGATTATTTACTGCAAAGTTCTGAATGATGGCTTAGAATTCTTTTGAGACAAATCAAAAAGAGATTTGATGTAGGTCAAAAAATAGTATTACAATTTTCCTGACCTGATACGACTCAATGTTTCTTGGGTGATATTGAGATAGGATGCAATATGTCCTAAACTTATCCGATTGCTGATATCTGAAAATTGGGTTAAAAGCTTTTCGTAGCGTTGTTTGGCAGAAAGAAATTGGAGATCTGCAATTCTATCTTCAATTTGCAAAACATAGTATTTTTCAACTAAATTGATATACCAAAGAGCAAAGGAGTGATGTTTTTGCAATAAGTTTTGAAAATTATTGTAATCAACCGCATAGAGTTCACTGTCTTCTAAAAGTTGTATGCTTTCGCGTGATGGTATTTGATTGACAAAACTGGGTCCATCAGCCACAATATCATTATCAAGCGAAAACCAAACATTGCTCTCTTTCCCATCTTCATCTGTATAAAAATAACGAACAGCACCGTTCAACAAAAACCAAAGGTATTTACACGGGCGACCTTGTTTGAGTAGAAAATAGTTTTTTGGATACTCAAGATGTTGAAAATGTGAAATTACCTCTTCCAAAATATCGTCAGGAAGTGGATAAATCGTATTTATGAATTCTAATATTTTCATACTCATGTCTATAAATATATGTAATTTATCTGTTTTTTATAAAACTTATCATTATTTTTTTGATTTGAACAATAATACTAGTTGAAGGTAGTCTTTATGAATGGATTATACAGACTACTATTGCGTTTATAGTTTTTTTATATTGTAAGTAAAATTTTGAACTAAAAAATAACGTTCTAATATATTCCTCTAGTCTGGAACTGCAAACAAAAACAAGTCTTTTTTAAGCTATTACTTTTTTGGTTCTCAAATATTTTTTTCAGGGAAAGCTATAAGTTGTATAAACCTATTTTATAATAATAAAGACATAAATCTTTGAAAATTTTAGTACTCATAATCATTTTTTGAGTAATTTTAAGTATGAAAATCTTTTTAGTAGTGGATTTTCCTGATTTTAGCAAAGGTAATTTGTTGTTTTTAATGGTAATCTAAATGAAAAAAAATAAAACAATTCAAATAGTAGATCCACAACTTTTCATAAAAGATTATTTCGACCATACCTTAATTCAAAAAGATGGCTTTAATTTAAATGCAATTATGCCAATGAAGCAAAGCTGTTTTTTTGTAATATCTCCTATAGAAGCTGGTAGTAAATACATAAAATTTCCGAAAGAAGGCATAAAAACTAATTACTATGAGTTCATATTTATTACAGAGGGTAAATGTATTTCAACAGATAATTTGAACGAGTTAACGCAAAAAAAATCACAAATACGTTTTGTGGCTCCAGGTAAAATAACCTCAGTCAAAGAAGTATCTGCTGATGTTAAGGGTTATTATTGTTTGTTTGACAAGCCCTTTATTGATACCCATACAGGAACAACTAATTTTTTAAATAGTCTGCCTTTTTTTGATTTAGATGCTATTCCTTTAATTAATTTAACTGAAAGTCAATCGCAGTTTTTCTCAATAGTATTGCATAAAGTTCACCAAGACTTTGAAGTAAATTTTATTGTTCAACAGGCAAGTATTTGTAATTATTTGGTAGCCATTTTAAAAGAATGTAGCTTGTTATATGAAAAAGTGTTACAGGATAATAGTAAATTAAGCTCTGCTGACCGTATTGCACAAGAGTATTTACGTTTGGTAAATAAGTATTATTTAACTAAACGCAAATTAGCAGAATATGCCGAATTATTGAATGTAACACCCAAGCATTTAACTAAGAGCGTAAAAACTGCTACGGGAACCCCTCCTATGAGTTTTATTTACAAAATGCTAATTTTGGAAGCCCAAGTTTTACTAAGAGATACCAAACAGTCTGTTGCCGAAATTGCTTTCCAGCTAAGTTTTGAAGATGCCGCTTACTTTAATCGTTTTTTTAAGCAACATACAGGCACTACCCCAGTCAGCTTTAGAAATAATAAATAAGTAAATATTGAAACCATAAAAATGTATGGTATACGTTATTTACCCCTAAAAATCACGAAGTAACAGAAAGTTTATGCAGGCTGATTTTATCTATGAATACAAACTAAAGCATGAAAAATATAGCATTTAACCAATATATAGATGTTTTTTAATTAGAAATGAGATTAACAAAAATAAGATTCAAAACAAATTGCGTGTTTTGTCCAACTTAATGCACTTTTAAGTCAATTCTAGCCATCTTTTTATTTTCATATTTGTGTTACCAAATAATGTAATAAAAAGATGGACAAAAAAATAGGGCTTAAAAAAGCACAGCTACTACTCTTATTCTTAATTCTACTGGCAAGTAATGTTTTCTCTCAAACAGCAGATACAAGTTCGCTAAATCAATGTATAGATATTGCGATTAAGAATAATCAAAACATTCAAAACAAACGTTTAGATGAGCTAATAAATCAGGCAAAAATTGCTGAAACAAAATCCGATTTATATCCACAATTAAAGCTAAAAAGCAATTATCAATACTATCCTACAGTTCCCACTTCATTAATTGAGTCTAGTGCTTTTGGTGGTCCACCTGGGCAATATTCAGCTACACAGTTGCTAGTTCCTCAAAGTATGAATGGCTCTGCTGAATTTTCTTGGCAGGTGTATAATCCAGCCATTCTATCAGCACTCAAAATAAGTAAACTAAGTAAGAGTATGAGTGAAACTGCCACTAAAGATAAATTAGAGGGTGTGGTGTATGATGTCTCAGCTACCTACCTAAACATTCAAATAAACGAGTTGCAGGCTGATTTAACACGCTCTAACATCAGTAATTTAAAAAGAAACTTAGACTTAACCACCCAATTGTACAACCAAGGGCTGGCATTAAAATCAGACATAGACAACCTTATTTTAAGTGTTGCTAATTTAGAAACCGTATTAAATAACCAGTTAAACGAAATTAACCAACTGTATTATTTACTTAAAATCTATATGGGATTGGCACCTGATTATGCTTTAGTTATAGAAAAGTATAAAGAAAATCAATCTAACAATTATACTTATTTAACAAGTATAGATACTACAAACTATAAAAAAAGAAGAGGTTATAAGTCTTTACAACAGACAGGCGATTTGTTTGTACTTCAAGCAAAAAGTATTAAGGCTGGTTACCTGCCCAATCTAAATCTTATAGGTTCTTTTGGTTACAGTGGTTTCAATCCAGAATTTCAGTTGTTTAAAACCTATAATAATAAATGGTATGCAACCAATCTTATCCAGTTAAATCTTGAAATACCCATTTTTGATGGTCTTAAAAAACGCAATCAGTTGATACAAAATAAATATCAGCAACAACAAAATAACAATAGTTTGCAAAATTTAAAAAACACCTTTCAAATGGAGCAAATGAACGCTTTAAACAGCTACAACCTATACATTAAAGATGTAGAGTATCAAACAAAAAATGTTGCCTTAGCCAATAAACTATATAATCAAAAATTACTAGAATATAAAAATGCAAGTGCTTCATTGAATGACATGATTACAGTAGAAAACACATTAAAAGCAGCACAGTCGAACTATTTGAATGCTCTCATTAAATTAAAGTTAGCAGAGTTAGATATTAAAAAAGCAAACGGAGAACTTATTAAAAATTAATCCTCAATAGTATGAAGAAGAAAATAACAACAATCATCATTATATTGGTAGTATGTGCATTTGGCATATTCACCTTTTTAAAACTACGTACCAACAAGCAGGAATTAAATAATCAGGTGTATAAAGCAGATACTACAAGAGCTGTATTGATTACTTGGGAAAAAGCAGAACAAAAGATGATAAACCCATCTTTTGTTTTTGCTGGCTCTTTTGAACCCAATAAAGAAGTACAAGTATTACCTGAAAGAAGTGGAAAAGTAACCAACATAGGTATTGAACTGGGCGACTTTGTGAGTAAAGGGGAATTAATAGCAAATTTAGACAATGAAGAATTGACTTTGAATTTGGCAAATAATCAGACTTTATATGAGGATGCATTGCGTACTTATGAAAGAAATAAAATTTTAGCATCAAATGAAGCCTTGACAAAAAACGCTTTAGAAAAAGCAGAGCTATCTGTAAAAACTTTTAAAAATAGTATAGATGTACTTAAAAAGCAAATGACTTACATGCATATCTATGCTCCTATGAGTGGTTACATTACATCTAAAAGCTTTGAATTAGGCTCTATTGTTTCACCAGGTATGCCTATTGCTATAATTACAGATATTGCTTCTGTGAAACTCAATATTCTTGTGCCTGAAAATGCTGTAACGCAATTTAAACTGGGTAGTTCTATGGATGTTTCTTGTGATGCTTATGCTGGCACTAAACTATCTGGCACAGTAGATTATATTTCAGTAAAGGCTGATGATTCTAAAAATTTCTTGGTTAAAATTAAGGTTAATAATGATGTTGCTAATATCATACGTGCGGGAATGTTTGGCAAAGCATATTTTAAGAGTAAGCAACCCATAAATGCTTTAGTAGTAAGCAGAAATTCTATTGTTGGTTCTACAAAAAATCCACAGGTATATGTAATAAAAAATGGCGTAGCTGTTTTACGCAGTGTTACATTGGGTCTAATTTTAGAAAACGAAATTGAAGTAGTTGGAGGCTTAACAAAGGGAGAGTTGGTTGCCAATAGTGGGCTTGTAAATCTTGCTAATGGAATTAAAGTGGCACAAGCAGTTAAATAATTAATGATTATTAAAAGAAAAGCAAATGACCCTAACAGAGCTAGCTATCAAAAGACCATCGCTTATTATTGTACTATTTTTAGTGCTATTACTTGGTGGCGTATTAACATATAGTCGTATTGGCTATGAAATTTTACCCCGATTTACACCCCAGTTGCTATCCATAACAACTGTCTATCCAGGTGCTGCACCTAATGAAATTGAAAGTCAGGTAACTAAAAAAATTGAAGACCAATTGTCCAACCAAAATGGTATCGTGTCTATCAATTCATCTTCCTATGAAGGGCTTTCGCTTGTTTCATTAGAGCTATCAAACGATGTTTCGTTAAAAGCAGTAAAGCAAGATGTAATTGCAAAAATAAACAGTATACAAGGAATATTGCCAACCGATGCTGAAACACCTTCAGTTTCGGAACTATCATTCAATGATTTACCTGTATTGCGTATCAGTACTACATCTAATTTGACCTCCACACAATTTTTTTCAGAATTAAAAAATAGAATTATTCCCCAGCTATCGCAGTTAGAGGGGGTTGGTAGTGTTGAATTATTAGGCGGAGAAGAGAGAGAAATCAGGGTAAATATTAATCAAGAAAAATTAACGGTTTATGGTTTGTCCATATTGCAAGTTAACCAAGCTATTAATAATGCCAACCTCGATTTTCCAACTGGTAGAATTGAGCAGGGAAATTCACAAACTGTGGTTCGTTTGACAGGTAAGTTTACACAATTGGAGCAATTGAAAAATTTGATTGTTTCTACTTCAAGAACAGGTAGCACAGTTAAGTTACAAGACATTGCTGAAGTGATTGATAGTAAAAGAGACATCAATAATATAAATCGCCTAGATGGTAAAGAAGCAGTAGGTGTACAAGTAAGAAAGAGAACTGATGCCAATTCTGTTGCAGTAAGTAAAGCAGTAAGAGATAAAATAGTTGAATTAGAAAGTAAGTACAGCAACATTAATTTAAAATTTGTTGTAGCCATAGATACCAGTTCATTTGCATTAGAAGCAGCAGAAGCAGTACAACACGATTTGCTGATTGCAATTTTATTAGTAGCAGCAGTAATGCTCATTTTCCTGCACAGTTTACGAAACTCATTTATAGTAATGGTGGCTGTGCCTTGCTCTTTAGTTACTGCCATTATTACCATGTATCTGGCAGGTTATACATTTAACTTAATGACTTTGCTTGCCATGTCTTTAGTAATTGGTATTCTGGTAGATGATTCTATTGTAGTATTGGAAAACATTTACCGCCATTTGGAAATGGGTAAAGACAAACGTACTGCCGCTATTGATGGTAGAAATGAAATTGGCTTTACAGCCCTATCCATTACTATGGTGGATATAGTTGTGTTTGTGCCATTTTTATTATTAACCAATACCACAGGTAAATTATTAGCTCCATTTGCTGCAGTAGTAGTGGTATCTACCTTAATGAGTTTGTTTGTATCGTTCACTGTTACACCTTGGTTGGCTTCTCGTTTTGCAAGGGTAGAAGATGTAAAAACTAAGAAAGGTATTTGGGGGTGGTTTTTACGTGGTTTAGAAAATGGTATTGATAACATTATTCACTTTTATGCAGGTGCATTAAAGTGGTGTTTAAGTCATAAAATTATAACAGCATTAGCTGTTGTAGCAATGATTATAGCTTCTGGTCAGTTGGCAAGATTTGGATTTATTGGAAGTGAATTTGTAAGACAGGGTGATCAGAGGGAATTTATCATTAAACTGGAATATGATAAAAGTGTAACCTTTCAACAAAATAATGTTACTACAAAACAGGTAGAAGATTTTTTAAGGGCAAAGCCTTATGTAAAATCTGTATTTGCCAATGTGGGTGGTTCAAGCGATTTAATTAGTTTAGGTAACAATAATAACCAATCAGAAATAAATGTAAAAATTTATCCCAAAGAGGAAAACGCTAAAATAACGGATGAGGCTTCTGCTGAATGCTTAAATGAACTGCAAAATAAATTTCCTGAAATAAAAATCACTTCTGCCAAACCATCTTTTTTGGGTGGTAATGAAGACGATCCTATTGAACTCATATTTTCAGGAGAAAACCCTGATACCGTTTTAGCATTGGTGAAGCGAGTGGAGAAGGTAGTGCAAAAAATACCTGGTGCTATTGATACAAAAATTTCTATCAAGGAAGGTTTTCCAGAAGTAAAAGTAGCATTAGATAGAGATAAAATGGCTAAGTTGGGATTAGACATTAATTTGGTAGGAGCTACTATGCAAAGTGCCTTTGCAGGCAATGATAAAGCCAAATTTAGAGATGGTATAGATGAATACACCATTAAAGTTCAGTTAGACAAATTTGATAGAAGAAACGAAGCAGATGTGGCAGCATTGAGTTTCATAAATAATAAAGGACAAATCATTCGCCTTGACCAATTTGCTAATTTCTCTTATGGTGTTGGTTCTTCAAAATTAGAACGAAGAAATAGAAGAAGTTCTGTAACCCTCAGAAGTCAGGTATTGGGTACACCAAGTGGTAATGTTGCAGATGCAATACAAGTAGAGTTAGATAACATGCAAATTCCAAAAACAATAGAATACAATTGGTCAGGTGAAATAAAAAGAGCAAAAGACTCTACAGACACTTTATTAGGTGTTATTGGTATAGCGATATTATTAATTTACCTAATTATGGTTGCCTTGTATGATTCCTTTGTATATCCTTTTGTAGTGTTGTTCTCTATTCCTGTGGCTATGATAGGAGCCTTGCTAGCATTGGCAATGGCAAAGTCAAGCTTTAGCTTATTTACTGGTTTGGGTATTATTATGATGCTCGGTTTGGTAGCCAAGAATGGGATTTTAATTGTTGATTTTACCAATCACTTAAAAGAAAGAGGACATTCTACAGTTGATGCATTAATGGAAGCAGGTAAAACAAGATTAAGACCTATTTTAATGACAACCCTTGCTTTGGTTTTTGGTATGATACCCATTGCCATTGCCCAAGGTGCAGGAGCAGAATGGAAAAATGGTTTAGGGTGGGTATTGATTGGTGGTTTGACTTCTTCTATGTTACTAACATTAATTTTTGTACCAATCGTTTACCTAGCTGTCGATAATGTGAAGGTTTGGTTTGAAAGATTTGGCAAGAAGAAAGCTGAAGTTAAAAATATGAATCCAATACTTTAATACATAAATATAATGGAAGTCCTTTTGCATTATCGGTTTCGATTTATTGATAAAGTTAAATTAATAAAAGAATGTTTTGATGAAAATGGAGTAGAGTACAGAGAAATGGATAATCTCATATTCATTAGTTCGACTCATTTAAGATTTACAGAAATGGCAGTTCTCATTTATCAAAAATTGATTAAGGCATCTTCATCAAAAACAGACTACTTGTACTTGTATACAGTAAACAATGAAAAATACTGGTTTTGTATAATTATAAAAAAAATAGGGAATTCAAGAATGTACAATATTATATCACGATTAAAAAGCACAATGAAATGAAAATACTAAACATTGTAATTGTCTAATTTTTCGTTTTAGCAAGTACTTATAAATGATGCTACATATTTTAATTATAGTCTGTTTCCAGAAATTAAATTTGAAGAGAAAATATGAATGGAAAAGGGCTTCAACCGAACCAAAGTAATGGTAACTCTTGCACAACTCAGACTTAAGATTGGAAAACAGTAAAATTGAGAAGAAATGAATTTTATATAGCCCTTTCCATCAAAGGGCTGTGCTTTTTATACATTAACAAATAAACTTAAAATCTGCTTACTTAAAAATTCTTATTAAAATAGTCTAAAAAAGGTGTTATTTAGACCTAGATTTATTTTTTTGTACTTTTACATTCAGGGATTTAGTGAAAGATAATCAAATTTACAACTTCTGTAAACCACGATACTTTATCTTTAGGCTTAGAAGTGACACAAAGTATTAATTAGCATAAAAAAATGGATAAATCAGCTTTAATAAATTTCATAAAAACAAATATCCCGAATGTTGCTATTGATGAACAATCGTTACAGATTATTGTAGACCAGTTTGAAGAAAAGATATTTCAGAAAGATGACTATTTACTAAAAGAAGGAAAAACAAGTCGTTACTTTTTTCTTTCAGAAGGTTTTTTAAGAGTATTTACATTTGATACAGAAGGCAATGAAGTAACTACCTATTTTTATTCGCAAAACAGAGTAGTTTTTGATGCAGCCTCATTTTTCTTGAAACTGCCTTCATCCGAGAATATTCAAGCAATGACAGAATGCAAAGTTTATATAACCAACTTTGAAAAACTAAACCAACTTTTTCATTCAGTTGCTGCATTCAGAGAGTTTGGAAGACAAATGATAGTTCAGGAATTTGTTGCCTATAAGCAACGTACATTGGCTATGATCAATCAAAGTGCGGAAAAACGCTACCTAAAACTTATTGAAACAAACAAAGATGTTTTTCAATTTGCCCATCTCAATCATATTGCTTCTTATCTGGGCATTAGTGAGAGAACGCTCAACAGAATTCGTCAGAATTTTACAAAAAAATAGCTCTCAATTATTTTACGCCATTTGTCGTATGCAATAAAATTTAGTCACTGTTTCTTTGCAGTAACAAATTTTATTGCAATGGAAAAAATCCCTTTTTATGTGTATGTCACTTTTGGGCTAACACTCATTACAACGCTTTACTTGTTTTACAAAGCAACACCAAAGTCAAAAGGTTTTATCATTCTACTATCTGTTTGGCTGTTGGCACAATCCATCGTTGGTATTTTAGGTTTTTATACCATTACCAATACAATGCCTCCACGGTTTCAACTATTGTTATTGCCACCTTTGGTATTTACGACTATTCAGTTTAGTACCAAAAAAGGCAGAGCATTTGTTGATTGCTTGGATTTAAAAGTTCTTACTATAATTCATGTTGTAAGAGTTCTAGTCGAAATAGTTTTGTATTGGCTTTTTATTGGTAAAGCAGTTCCTGAATTGATGACTTTTGAAGGAAGGAATTTTGATATTATTGCTGGTATAACGGCACCCATAGTTTACTACTTCTCTTTTATAAAGCAAAAAATCAGTAGGACACTTCTACTCGTTTGGAATTTTTTATGCCTTGGATTGCTACTAAATATTGTTATCAACGGAATATTATCAGCACCTACGCCTTTTCAACAATTTGGTTTTGAGCAACCCAACATTGCAGTGCTTCATTTCCCATTTATGTTTTTGCCTGCTTGCATTGTACCAATAATGCTATTTTCCCATTTATCAAGCATCAGGCAATTAATTATCAATAAATCAGTCATAAATAAATTTTAGAAAAAATGAAATCAAAAGTATTGATCATGTTAGCCACAGGTAAAACAGGCTATGCTAGTACTGTGCAACTTTTACAAGAGGGTTATTCTGTAAGGATTTATGTGCGTTCAAAAAATGAAAAGGCATTAGCATTAGAAAAGTTAGGTGCAGAAATTGCTTTAGGCGACTTTGATAATAAACAGCAATTGCAAAAGGCATTGAAAGGAATACAGAATGTTTATTATTGTTACCCTTACAAATCAGGAATGGCAAAAGATGTAAACTTATTCATTGAAACTGCCAAAGAAGCAAACATACATTCAGTAGTTTTTATGGGGCAACGCATTGCTGAATTTGCTGATACAGGTAGTGCTATGACTGCTGATGTGCGAAAGTCTTACGAATTATTGAAAAATTCAGGATTGAATGTGGTGTATTTTGCCCCTGGCTATTTTGCTGACAATGTGTTTGTAATAACAGAATTTGTTTTGCAGTTAGGTTTGATGCCTAATCCATTCGCTAATGGCAAAAACCCTTGGATTTCAATTGAAGATATGGCTCGTTGCATTGTAGCATTATTAAAAAATCCAGAACCTTACTTTGGACAAAAGCTTTTTCCGACAGGCAGCAAATCAATCTCACCAAAGGAGATGGTCAATATTTTCTCAAAAGTTAGTGGTAGAAAAGTTACCAAAGTGAATATCCCAGATTGGTTGTTTTTCAAAGCTGGTATTATGAGTGGAATGAATTTCGGGTTTGACAAATTTGCAATTATACAATCTACTTTTTACAATAAACAAATGCAAATCAACCGTTTTGATATAGAACCAACTGATATTGTTAAAAAATTGACAGGTCGTGAACCAGAAGACTTTGAAACAATTACAAGGCAGTATTTTGATAACTCACCATTCAAATATAGGACATTTTCCACTTGGCTGACAACTTTCATAAAATTCAATAAAATGCCATTTACAAAAGTACCTTCTGAAAAAGAAAGGGTAGAAATAAACAGATAGAGAATGTCAACAAGTAATAAGGAAGAGCAACTGCTACACAATCAAGACTCAAAATTGGAAAATAGCCCTTTTAAAAGGGCTTATTTTTTAATGAGTTTAAAATTTACCTGCCTCAAAAAGACTAAAAAAAGTCCAATAAAACGTGGAGTACTAAAGACTCTCATGACTTGATAGAATATCTTGGACTGTATTTCTTAATATCCTTGCATAGGTAAATATATTGAATATTTATACAATAGCTAACCGTTTTTTATAAGATTTGATTTTTATGCTCTTTTCTCCTATATTTGAGTTGTGCAACAAAAACCTATACTAGATCAACTATAAAAGACGTGGATTGACTTTTGATATAAAAACAGTGTTAGATTAACAAAATATATAAACTTATGAAACCGCAAAAATTAAGCGTATTACTGGGCATTCGTGAAAGAGTAGAAACTGTATTTAAAAATGCCATTGATGATTTATTTCAAAAATTTAAAAATAAGCAAACACTCTTTAGAGGAGAGCGTAAAACTTATATCCCTTTTGATGGATATGCTGATGAGCCCACTAAACGTAGTTTTACGAATGTAGCATCCACAGTACAAGAGCAGTTAGACTGGTTATCGGAAAGTTCTAAAGACTTTTTGAATGTGGTATTTAGCATTGAAGCAACCAATGCTTCAGGTACTCCCAGAGCTGAACTTATTTTAGATGGAACACCAGTTGGAGTATTTAGCTCTTTAGAATTATTACGATTAAAATCTATTTTAGAAGGGAAATTACGTGATTTATACAAAGAGTTGCCAGTAAGATCAGAGCAAGTAATATGGGTTTTGGCAGAAGAAATAGCTTTTAAAGAACGAGGAATTCAGCAAAGTCCTTTGGAAAAAGGAAATAGTAAGACAACTATCAAAGAATCATATATTTTGCAAGATCCACATCCTGACAAAAACCGTCAACCAGTAGTGGGTGAAAAATCAACTCAAGTAAATATTGGTGAATATACTGCTCAATATTTTTCAGGAGAATTTACCATTTATCAAAGAGCACATATGTTAGTTAAATATGAAAAATTACTTCAGGCTGTTATTACTGCGTTAGAACATGCTAATAATGTGGAAGTAGTGGAGAGTCAGCTTGGACAGGTGATTTTTGATTATTTACATAAATAACTTATAATGTGATGTTTATCATTACATCATAAAGAAACAACTCTAACTTTAGCTTTAGCGTAAGATTGATGATGCTAGATAATCAGATTTATCTTTGTGAGTTGAGCTTTAAGTTGAGTTTAATCGGTGAAAGTCAAATTTTCCTTTTTCTTGGCATCGGTTCGAATCCGATTCAGTCCTCTAGATTTTTTTACATAAGGACTGATAGCTTAGGGGTAGAGCAAGAAACTTCAGCCTAAAAAAATTTGAACATGAGTAGCCACAAGAGCCCTGCTTATCATAGGATATTTTGAAAGTGGGGCTATTTCTAAGGAGGTACGCAAAATGGTAAAGCGGCTTTTTCTAGCGGAGTGTATTGAAGGTTCGAATCCCTCTCTCCTTACTAATTTTCTTACAGAATACTAGTCTGAAACTATTCTCTACATGGTAAATTATCTTAAAATCCTTCAGGCGTTATTATCAAATACTATGGCAAAATTATAATAGTGTATTAGGTATCTGTATTAAGAGAAAATACTACTAAAAGTGAAAAGTGAAAAAGCTATATTTTTCTAAATGCCCTAACAACCTCGCAATTAATAATTTTGGAGATATGGATAAATTTAAATATTTTTTGAGAGAACTTGCTCCTATTACAGATAAGGAATTTGAGGAGACTATTTCTTATTTTACCAACCAAAATTTGAAAAAAGGCGATTTCTTTGCGAAGCAAAATAAGATATGCCAACATGTTGCTTTTATCCTAAAAGGTACATTGAGAACCTACTATATCAACGATAAAGGTGAAGACATAACTTCATGTTTTTGCACAGAAAATCGCTTGACTACTTCCTACAAAAGCTTTACTACCCAGCAACCTTCGCATCTTAGTTTGCAAGCTATTGAAGAAACAGAGCTGTTGGTTATTGATTACGATAATTTACAAAAACTATATGCCAAGAGTATTATTTGGCAAACCATTGGTAGGGCTATAGCGGAAAAAGAATACATGGAGATGGAACAATATGCCTCCGTTCTGAACAACGAAACTGCTAAAGAAAAATATTTACGACTGTTAAAAGAACAGCCTCAAGTGGTACAAAAAGCAACGGTGGAGGATATCGCTTCCTATTTGGGCATCACCCGCAGAACCTTATCAAGGATACGTCAAGAAATTACCAAATCTATTTGAGGACAAATGACCTTGTTTACTCGCAAATCTCAGTTTAATTTTGCAAACAAATCTTAAACATCATAAAAAATGGAAATTGTTTTGCTGATTACCTCGATTTTGCTTGTTGCTTTTGCCTCCTTGGCTGTTGTAGACGGCTTCTACCTGCATATTTTTAGGTATCAGTTGCATAATCAGAAAGAAAGTAGGTCTGAACACTTGACGCATACAATAAGGGCTATTTTATTTCCTGCGATTGTATATTTTCTTTTTCTAAAACAAAACTCGGCTATGAGTTTTTACATAGGAATATCATTGGTATTCATAGATATGATAGTCCTTACTATAGACGCCTATATCGAGAAAGATAGTCGTGCCTTTATGGGAGGTTTACCAAGATGGGAATACATCTTACACCTATTTGTGAATGGCTTTCATTTTTCGTCTATCGCTGTTTTTCTAGTAGCAAAGCTCAATTTTTCGGATAATGGAATTGAAATAGTTGCTGACTTAAGTTATTTAAAAAACTTTTTATTTTTCGAGTTTATCGTTTTTAATCTGATTCCTGGTGCTATTTTATTAGCTTTTATTCATGTTTTTATATCCTTTAAATCAACAGCTATTTATTGGAATGTTTGGAGAGCAAAAATAACTTGTTGCTAAAAATATATTTGCTTTTAAAATATGCCCCATTTTGTTATTGACTGTTCTGAGAATGTCATAAAACTAAAATCTCCCAAAGACATTATGCAAGTTGTTTATGATACAGCAGAAGCTGCCTCACTTTTTGATAAAGGAGATATCAAAGTGCGAATCAACCCATACCAATACTACAATATTGGTAATACAAAAAATGACTTCATTCATATCTTTGCTAATATTATGGAAGGCCGTAATACAGCACAGAAAGCAGAGCTTTCCCAAAAAATAATAAGTTGTTTGAAGTTACTATTTCCCAATGTACCCATTATATCGATGAACATAAGAGATTTCGAAAAATCTACTTATTGTAATAAATCGATGGTGTAATTATATTAAAAAACCACATTTTAATTTCCAATAAAAATGAAACAAATACCTTTTATTTTTACTTGTCTTGCAATCTTTATTTTCTTTGCAAGACCATTGAAGGCACAAACAGACACACGCAACATAACCATAGGTGTTGTGGATAGTGTCGACTCTAAAGTTTTGAACGAAAAACGTAGAATTTTAATTCATGTCCCCAAAGGAGAGGGTAAAAAGTTTCCCGTACTCTATGTTTTAGATGGTGATGACCATTTTGAAGCATTAGTAGGTATGATAAAACGTCTGAACTCGACTGATAATTGTTCAGAAATGATCATTGTAGGAATTTCTAATGCGAATAGAAATAGATCGAGAGACTTGACACATACCAAGGCAGATGACCCTCGATTTAGGCTAAGAAATACAGGTGGGGGAGAAAAATTTATGGAGTTTATTGAAAAGGAATTAATGCCTAAAATAGAAACAAGTTATTCGACGGCTCCATATCGTATATTTGTCGGACATTCTGCTGGTGGTTTGTTGGTTATGAATACTTTATTGAAACAAAAGCAGCTTTTTAATGCATACATTGCCATAGACCCTGCAATGCTGCATGATAACAAAAAACTGTTGAAGGAGTCAAAAAAAATATTGACTGAAAATACTTTTGCTAATAAATTCTTGTTTTTAGCCATCGCTAATTCAATGGATGAAGGTATGGACACCATTTCAGTTCGGAAAGATGAAAGTTTTAATGCAATGATTATCCGCCCTATTTTAGAAACCAAAGATATACTAGTGGCTACTCAATCAAATCAATTAAAATTTGACTATAAATATTATGCTCATGATGACCACAGGTCAGTTGCTTTTTTAGCAGAATATGATGCTATTCGTTTTTTCTTCAAAGATTACAAATTTATCATGAAAGATGCTTATTTAACAGATGCAAATGCAAAGTTGAGTGTAATTTTAGAAACCCATTATAAAAAAGTATCTACCCAATTAGGCTATACCGTCCTTCCTGATGAGAATTTGGTAAATGATGCTGGATATACTGCATTAGGGAAAAAGCAATTTGACAAAGCAGGCAATTTATTTAAATTGAATGTCTTAAATTATCCTAAAAGCTCAAATGCTTTTGATTCACTTGGTGATTTTTTTTTAGAAATAGAGGATAATGCAAACGCTATTATTAGTTTTAAAAAAGCATTAGAAATCAAAGAAACTCCACATACACGCAAAAAAATGGAAAAATTGCTAAAAAAATAATTTAATAAAAATATTCATTCATGTTTTGATAGAATTCTTTGGAAAAGGCTTCAAATAAGTAAATGTAAATATCATTTAAATAAAATTAATAAAAAATCTTTATGAATAAAAAAGTAATAAATAGCATTTATCAAAGAAATCAAGTTTCAATAACGAACTCTTATTTCAATAATAATATTTTATGGCATAAGCTAAAAGCGTTTTTCATTTGTATTTTCTTGATATCACTGCTTGGTTGCAGTAAAAATGAACCTGAAATAATAGGTAAGACATCAGAATTTACAATCTCCTCATCAATAGTAAAAGATGATTACCCAATTTCTGTCTATCAATCACCACTATATACAGGAAGTCTGAGTAATGAACTAATAGTTGTTCTCGATGGTGAATTGCGTTTTAAAGATATTGTCAGTATAATATCTGAAAAAACAGCAAATGGGAGTATTGCACCATGTTTAGTTGTTGGGATTGGAAATCTAAAAGAGAGAAATCGGGATTACACACCCACAAAATATGAATATGGCAAGGGAGGTGCAGAAACCTTCTACAAATTTCTAAAAGATGAGTTGATTCCAGAACTTAAATCAAGATACAACATTCAATCCAATCAAAAAGCTACTTTAATTGGCTATTCATTTGGAGGTCTTTTTGTTCATTATGTTATGTTTCAAAATAGAAATGATAATCCTTTCAATAAATTCATTTCTGGTGGTTGCTCATTTTGGTATGATTCAGGTGTAATTTTCGAGTACGAAAAAAAATATGCTTCAAACAATACTGATTTAGATGTAAAATTTTACTCAGGTATGGGTTCTCTGGAGGGCGGAGTTAGTTTAGGCTCTTTCACTGAAATGACGAACAGACTAAAAAGTAGAAACTATCCTCGGTTTCAAATGAAAACAGAAACTATAAAAAAGCACGGACATAGTGATGCTGCTAATAACACCTTTAAAAATGGATTAAATTATTTATATGAAAACTAAAATTCTAATAACAATCTTATATGTGCTTTTTCTAACAAAAATTCAAGCACAACAAAAATTGCTTAATCATAAATCGTTTGAAATAGGTATTGCCGTTGCAGGCAGTGAAACACTTTTTTATGGAGCTTTTGTAAAATACAATGTGCCATTAACCTCTAAAAAACACTTTTTTTATATGGCACCCACTCTTACAACTTACTTTGATTTCAAAGGTGAATCTACTGCTCAAGCTTATTTAAAAAATGACGTAGATATGAGAATCCTTCCTACAATTAACCTTGGATATTCTTTAAATTTGGGAAAATTTCAGTTAAATCTTGAGATGCCTTTAGGAACGAGTATTGCAATAACCAAAGGAACTTTAGTGAATGAAAGAATAGGCTTTCAACAAAATTATTCAAATACAGAAGTCTTTTTTAACTACGGTTTTCTGTTTGCTCCAAAATTTCGACTTAACCAAAACAATCAGATTGGTTTATCAGCATTTCTGCCTTTGATTAAAGATAAAGCCCAATCGGGTTATCAATTTGGATTGGGTTGGACTAAAAGTTTTGCTAATAGATAGAGCTAAAACTCTTAAAATTGATATTGAGTTGTGTTAATATTCGCTGAGGAGAATCCTTATATGGTTTTAATATTCTAGTAATTTTCAAACAAAAAGATTCAAAGAACAGCTCCTTACATCAGTAATTGTTGTACAACTCAGACTTAAGATTGGAAAATAGTAAAATTGAGAAAAAATGAATTTTATATAATCTTTTTATGGACTTTTAGTTATAAATTTAGCAACAGTTACGGGCTGACGATTTTCAAATACCATCATATTGCTAAGCTATGTCCGTATGCCATTTTAAAAAGACAGTCTACAAAATAAGATGAATGAGATACTGAGACAGCAAATAGAGAAAATCACTCCATTGACAGATAAAGAGTTTCAATATATTTTGTCTCACTTTACAACTAAAAAATTAAAGAAACACCAATATCTGATACAGGAAGGTGATTTTGTTCAGAATGACCATTTTGTAACAAAGGGGCTTTTGAAAGCATACTATATAAATCAGGATGGTAAAGAACACATCATGCAGTTTGCGATGGAAGACTGGTGGATTACGGATTATCAAGCCTACTTCAAAGAGACTAAATCAACACTGGTGATTGATTGTATTGAAACTACAGAGGTACTTTGTTTATCTCTACATAATCGAGAAAAACTTTGTGCTGATATGCATAAAATAGAACATTTCTTTAGAAAAAAATCTAATGGAGGATATGTGGCTTTACAACAAAGAATACTTTCTTTATTAAATAGTAATGCAAAAGAAAGATATGAGCAGTTTTTCCAACAATATCCAACATTGTTTCAAAGAGTTCCAAAAACTCTAATAGCCTCTTATTTAGGTGTATCAAGAGAAACACTTAGCCGACTTTCTTCTTAGTGTGATTTACATCACATCAAAATTGTGATTTACCTCCTGTGACAAGATGGAAAATGTTCTGAAATTTGCATCATTATATTAAAACAGTGATGGCAACGAACAACGTATAAAAAAATATCTTGTCAGGAATTATGGTAATTGCAGGTTGCACCATTTTACTTGAATTAAATCAAGCAACAGTACAAACATTAAATTCAAAAAAAATGAGTAAGAAAATTTTATTTGTGGTTACAAGCCACGACAAATTGGGAGAAACAGGCGAATCTACTGGTTATTACTTAGGTGAAGTAACTCATCCTTGGGCTGTCTTGAGTGATGCAGGATATGAAATTGATTTTGTAAGTCCCGAAGGTGGTAATCCACCCTATTATGGAGCGAATACTGAAGACCCAATCAATCAAAAGTTTTTAGCAGATCAAAAGTATCAAGCTAAAATTCAAAATACCATGAAACCTTCTGAAGTAAATCCATCTGACTACATAGCCATTTTATATGCAGGTGGACATGGTACTATGTGGGATTTTGCAGACAATATAGAACTTGCTACAATTGCACAGAAGATTTATGAAAATAATGGAATTGTAAGTGCAGTTTGTCATGGACCCGCAGGTTTGGTAAACATCAAATTAAATAATGGAAAGTATTTGGTTGATGGAAAGAAAATTAATGCCTTTACAAATGAAGAAGAAGTAGCCGTGAAATTAGAAAATGTTGTTCCTTTTAGCTTGGAAACAAAACTAATTGAACGTGGAGCAAAGTTTGAAAAATCAGGACTATGGCAATCACATGTAACGGTTGATCAAAGGGTGGTAACAGGTCAAAATCCTCAATCAGCACATGGGGTTGGAGAGGCAGTTCTAAAAGAACTTCAAAGCTTTAATTAATTTAAAAAACAAGAATGAGGTAGCAAAAATGCTACCTCATTCTTACTTTTTAGAAATACTAGGACTGGAAATTATCAGAGAAATATAAATAACTAAGCGAGTCTTACAAACTATATTTAGCTTTTAAGATACTTTAAAATACACATTTTTGATTTTCTATTCTTATCTTTTTTAATAGTATAGATTTATTTGTTAAAATGGTATTTCTTTTACAGGCTGATGATATGTGACAAAGACAGCTATTTCGTAAAAGAAGGCAAAAGTCTTTACAAATGGGTTTCATTGAAGTTAGACAATTTCAACACTGCTCAATTACAAAAACTGGAAAAGAACGAACCACATATTTCATTGACAAAAAAGATGTAGTAATTTTACAACATGTATTATTACCAATAAATTTTATATTTTGGGATGATGTTTATACACTTAATTTGTAAGTTGTCTTAAAAAGATTAAGTTCTGCTATGTATTTTGGCAGAATCTTCTGAGTTTATATGAAGAATACTATAAGAAATAAAAAACAGTATCATCAATACTGTTTTTTTAGACACACAAAGAGTATGATGAGTACTCTATAAGTTAGATTATAATTCTCTATTATATTTATATTGAAATAGGTGTATTTTTTAAGTCATCTATATTTTCCATTACAGGAGTATAGAGCAGTATATTAATTCCAAGAATGATGAAAATGACACCATGACCTATATAAATCATTTCTTGGTTTGTATTCGCATAAGATGTAACAACTACTGTGCCTATACCTGTAAATAATGCAATTAAGATCCTTACAAGTACTATTTTATAAATAATATTTTGACCTAAGTTAAATAACCAATTACAAAATAGTATTTCTGAAAAAGCATAAAAAATGAATAAAAATGTAGTATAATAGTTTAATGTTTCAAAAGTTTGACAAAAAAACAAGATAGCAATTGAATAACTTATCATTGCTATGGCATGCATTTCATGATATGCAAATTGAACGAGCTTTTTTCTACGTGAGAGAGCTGTAACAAAAGCAAAAACAGCCCCAATGGTTAGAATAATCCCTAATATTAATTTTAGAGATGAGAATAAACTATTTCTTAAAAATATCATCAGTAATCCCGCAGAAATAATCGTGAAACCATATATGAATAATGGAGTGTGTTTTTTCATAGTAGTATGATATTAGATTGTAAATAAATGTTTACAACATGTAAAGTTACATTTTATAGTTATATTGCGTCTTATGTAACTTTTGAAAAAAATTATATAATTCATTGATTATTTAGGTAAGATGTGAACGTAATATCCAAGCCATTTTTTCGTGCTCCTCTA
This sequence comes from bacterium 336/3, assembly GCA_001281695.1. Classification (NCBI taxonomy): domain Bacteria; kingdom Pseudomonadati; species bacterium 336/3. The sequence goes on from LJIE01000004.1 coordinate 33,622, forward strand.
TTAAGCTTGTTATAAAATCACTTGTTCCTAAATCATGAAACTCTTCTGTAAAACGTTTAATGTTCTTACGTAAATAAATAATGATGCTTTCATGATCTGTTAGCAATGCTTTTATAAAGCCTTCACTACTATTAATTTGTTTGCTTTGTTCTGTCAAATGTGTTAAAGCCAAATATGATTTTAAAGTTGCTGGAGCATAATGTCCTATTGAACGAATACGTTCAGCAACTTTATCAATAAAGCCATCTAACTCTTGAAATTGTATTTCAAAAAGTTTGTGTTTATCGTAGAAATCGGTTCCTTCAATATTCCAATGAGCATTTTTAGTTTTCATATACAGAATATTTTCATCTGCTAAGATTTTTGATAACTCTTGGGCAACAGTTTGGCGATTTGTGTCAGTTATACCTATTTCAGTTTTCATGATTTTATGTTGGTTTGATATCTTTTTTGAATGGTTTATTTATTTTTTGAGTAATCTTCTTCATTGCTTTTTTAACAATCTTCTCAACTTTCTCTGTTAATTCGAATTTATTATTTTTCAATACTCTAGTTATAGCTACCAGCATTTTATCTTTCAATACGTTATTTTCCATCATACTTATTTTAAAACGTTAAATTTCACAATCTATAATTGTATTTTATAAGAGTTTATAAACTCCTCACTTTATCTTTAAATTTGTTTAGTTTTCTTTAATTTATTTATATCAAAACCTTTTTCTTTTAGTTGAGAAAGGATTTCCTGATAAGTTTCTGCATTGATTGCAGAAGTTCTTGAAAGTATCCACAAGCTTTTTTTGTTGGGGTGACTGACTACTGAATAACTATAGTCTTGAGCTAAATCAATAATCCAATATTTTGCTCTAAAGGGCCAAAAAAATTGAATTTTCAATTTTGCATTACCTGAGTTCTTCTTGCTAAAAGCTTTTCCTTTGATATAGAATAATTTTTTATTTTTTGTACACCTATTTTCTACTAGCATATATCCTTTGCTAGTAATTGTATAGTTTGCTGTTGTATATTCACAACCTTTTTGAAAATTGTTTGGAAAAGATGCTATTTCGTACCAAGTTCCTGCATATAGATTTAAGTTTACACTATATACTGGTTGTAGTTCCTGGGCATTGACATTTGTTGTAATAAATAACAATAGAATGAATATTTTAACTGATATTATAATTTTATTTTTCATAATTTAAATAGGTTAAATAGTTTTGAGTTTTTTAAAAAAATAAGAGGTTTTAACTTACATATAATCAAATAGATAAAATTAGCGGATACTTGATTATTCATCTGCTATTAAGCAAATAGAATCAATAGATAGGTCATTATTTATATGTCGTATGCCAGGTGTATTCCAAGCAATGCGTTCCGCTTCTTCTTTTTGATACCATGAATTCACAGTTCCTGTAAGTACTACTGTTGTACCTGATACCTTTACATGAATATTACTATCGTCAATAGACCAACTTAGATTTAGAGCGTTCTCAACATCTTTTTGTTCAATATTATCATGGGTTTCAGGTTTGATTTGGATGTTGTTGAATACCCCCCTAATACCTTTAAGATAGTTAAGAGCATTTTTAGCAGCTTCTTTTTGGTAGTTCCAAGGCAATTCTCCCTCTAATGTAATCCAGCCATCTTCAACTTTAATAACTATTTTTTCATCAGGTACAGACCAATTAGCTTTTAAAGCATTCAGAACTTGACCTTCTATTTCAAGATTAGTTTTAATCCAAGAATCAGGTAATTTTACTTGGATTTTCTCTACCACAGCCCTTACCCCATTAACTCTCTTTGCAGCATTCTCTGCTTCTATTTTTTTAGCGTAACTATCAACCACTCCTAATAATGATACAATGCCATCTTCAACTGTAACTTCAATCTCTGATGAACTTAAGAGAGGCTCCCATTTAATAGCATTGGTTACTTTTCTTTGTAATTCCTCGTTATTTTTCATGGTTGATACATTAAATATTGTAAATAGATTTCTACAATATCACAAAGGTAGATTGTTTGACTGTGATAAGTATTACACCATTCTCAAAAACAATTACATAATTCATTTATTTTCAGCAATTTCTAAAGAGCATTTTAGAAGTATGATATGTGTAAGCTTTTGCTGGAGTTTTGTAATGCTTTATGTATAGAATACGTCTAAATTTGTATCATTCAATTGTCAAATCATACTTTTAATCAAACGACCATGAACCATAGACTTAATACTCCTTTCACAAAAAATGGTTTTCAACAAGAATTAGAAGAGCGTAAGATTTTCAGAAAGATTAAACAACTGATTTCTTTTTTACTTAATTCAGCAAATCGTCTCCGTTTAACTGTAATGGGCTCTAATTTTAATCAAAAACCAAAAAATATAAATGGACATGTAGTTATGATGAAGAAACCTTCTGAGAGTAAATAAAAGTTATAATCATTTTATACTAAACATTCTATAATTATGAAAACTAAATGGATAAGACCTTTCTTATGGTATCTTTGAGTATCCTACTTATAGGAATGATAAGTTGTGAATTTTTTTCTACTCAAGAGAACAAGAAGGAAAATAGTTCAACCTCTTCTTTATTGAAACCCATTTTAGATTCCATTCATAACTATCATAACAAACAAGTTTTGGATAGTTCTAAAAAAGAGCCAACACTCAATATCATACAAGAGGTTCGAACTATATTTATTAAAAACATGAAAAAAACATCACAAATATATAACGAAAAAATAAAACCACAACAGATAGTTTAGAAAGTATGAATTGAGATATTCACACTTTTTGGGATTCAGACAAACCTATACCATTATGACAAAAATCAATAATAATAATGAAATCGAAAAATCTAAAGCACATATTATTATTGAGCTAATTGAGTACTTACCCAAAGCTGTGGTGAGTAGAACAATTATTAAAAAAACTACAGGGAATATTGCCCTCGTTTCTTTTGATGTGGGTGAGGAAATGGAAGAAAAAATATCTCCTTTTGACACCTATATTCAAATTATTGATGGAGTAGCTTCTATTACCATTCAGGACAAAAATTATACGCTTACTTTAGGTGAAGGAATTATCATTCCAGCCCATGCAAAACATCATTTCAATGCTGATGAGCAGTTCAAAATGATTTCTACAACTATTAAAAGTGGGTATGAAGATTAAAATATATTAATTGAATTTATTTATAAATAGGGTGCTATTTCGTAATACTTATCCTATTATTCTTGTTGTTTAATAATAAAGCTGTTTCTGTGAAAAAATTAAGTATGATTCAAGTATTTTATTTTTTAGCTTTATGAAATTATATGTAAAATACATGGTAAGCCTTCGTTGCAAGATGGTTGTAAAATCTGAACTTGAAAAATTAGGTTTTCACCTAATTTCAGTTGATTTGGGAGTAGCAGAAATATTTGAAGATATATCATCTGATCAGAGAGAACAACTCAAAGTAAATTTACTGAAGTACGGTTTAGAATTATTAGAGGATAAAAAAAGCATTTTGATTGAAAAGATCAAAAATGTAATTATCGAAATGATTCATTATTTAGATGAAATTCCTAAGGTCAATTACTCTCAATATATTAGTGAAAAACTAGATGATGATTATGTATATCTTGCCAACATTTTTTCAGAAGTGAAAGGTATTACCATCCAACATTACATCATCATGCACAAAATAGAGAAAGTCAAGGAACTTCTTTTATATGATGAACTTAACCTTACAGAGATTTCCTACAAAATGCACTATAGTAGTGTAGCTCATTTATCTAATCAATTTAAGAAAATAACAGGATTATCTCCCTCATTCTACAAAAAGCTTAAAAAGAAAAGAAAAAAAAATCTTGAAAATATTTAATAGACTATAAGACAGTATTTTGGCTGTCTTATAGTCTATTCATTACTTTTATTTTGCTTCTGCTTGCATCTTAGTAAGCACGCTTACTACATCTTCTCTTTTTTTACCAAGTCTTGTTTCTATTCGTTTTAATAAATCTTCTTGTTTGTTTTCCTCAAACTTTAAGTCAGTTTCTGTCAGTTGTGGAAACTTTTTGTGAAGTTCTTTTGACAATACATCCCAGTTTCCTGTGATTTTGAAATCTTCGTTTACTTTAGTTGGTACATGCATGATTTCTAAGATTTAAAATGTGAACTGTTATGCAAACCTACATACCTTTTCTTGATAAGTTCTTACATCTATTCTTTGTAAAGTTATGTATATCATACTTTTTACTGTATTCATTGAATAATGTAAATCTGAAGTTGAATTGTGTAACTTTTAAAAAGCTAAAGAAGGTAGCTTTGTATAAAAAAACTATGAAAAAGAAATTAGAAACCCTTATTATAGAAATAGTCAATTCACTTAAAAAATATGGTGATGAGTCTTAGCAAAATCAGTAATATCCCAATAAGAATTGGTGAAACTATCAAGGGTGATGATATTCTAGAAAAAGACGAATTACTTGATATTGATAGAAATGTAACAAATACTATTAAAGGCAGTGCTATACTTTCTGAAAATGGAAGTGATGACATTGAAAATATCCTTACAATTGGGCGACTGATTGACGAAGCAACAACGTTTAAAGGAACTGGGCATTTATTATTCTGTTTTTCACCTTTATTCTTACTTGGGTAATGATTCATATCATTTCTAAACTTACCTTTTTACTATTCTAAACTCCTTCTAAACTTTAAAAATAGAGTCTATATTGGAATTGCCCACTTGAAACATAAAATAAGACTATCATGGTAAAAGTTAAACGAGAAGGTATTATTCTTGAAAAAACTGAAAATGAATTTGAAAATAATGCAGTATTCAATCCAGCCGTCTGGCAAGATGGGGAAAATGTACATATTTTTTATCGAGCTGTTAGGAAAGGCAATTTTTCTACAATTGGATATTGTTTGCTAAAAGGTCCTTTAGAAATAGTAAAAAGAAATGATGAACCTCTTATTGTCCCTGAATTTGAGTATGAAAGCCATGGTATAGAAGACCCAAGAATTGTCAAAATTGATGACATCTTTTACCTTACCTATACTGCATATGATAAAGTAAATGCTTTAGGAGCATTAGCTCTCTCAAAAGATTTAGTAAATTTTAAAAAACAAGGTTTAATATCTCCTCAACTCACATACAATAAATTTAAGGAATTAGCCAAGGTTAAAGGAAATATTAGTGATAAATACTTTCGTTATTGTCTTTCTTATGAGAAACGAGATTCTTTAGACCAAAAACTTCTTTTATGGGATAAAAATGTTATGTTTTTTCCAAGAAGAATTAAAAACAAGTTATTGTTTTTACATCGAATTAGACCAGGTATTCAGTTGGTTGTTATTGATAAATTGGAAGATTTGACGGAGAGTTTTTGGATGAATTACTTTATCAATATGGCAAATCATATTGTGATGAACCCTGTATATCGCCATGAAGCAAGTTATATTGGAGCAGGATGCCCTCCCATAGAAACAAAAGAAGGTTGGCTTTTAATTTATCATGGTGTTGAAGATACCCCAGAAGGCTATATTTATCATACTTGTGCAGCATTGTTAGATTTAGAAAATCCACTCAAGGAAATATCAAGGTTAAAAATGCCTCTTTTTTCACCAAAAAATCTGTGGGAGCAAAAAGGAATTGTTGATAATGTAGTTTTCCCAACAGGTACAAGTATTTTTAAAGACAGGCTCTATATTTATTATGGAGCTGCTGATGAATTTATTGCTGTTGCCTCTATGAATATGAACGAATTATTAGATGCATTATTGAATAATAAACCTCTCTCGTCATGAAAAAAACTGAAATTTTAATACTGACTTCTTTTCCACCTCGTAAGTGTGGCATAGCTACCTATAGCGAAGATTTAATCAATACAATTGAAGAAAAATATACTGATGATATTGTTGTAAGTGTTTGTGCTCTCAATAAATCAGATGAATCTATAGAGTACTCTACCAAAGTAAAATGTTCTATAGATACTCGAGTACAAGACAAATATCTCAAATTAGCTCATTATGTCAATGATAGTGTAGATATAAGCCTTGTTATGATTCAACATGAATTTGGGCTATATGGTGGGGAATATGGAAAAGATTTATTAATATTTCTTCAAGCACTATCCAAACCTGCTATAACAACCTTTCATACAGTTTTATCAAAACCTAGTCCATTGTGTAAGGAAGTAGTTCAAGAAATTTGTAACCTTTCTGATAAGATAGTTGTAATGACGAACTTATCAGCAACTATTTTAAAAAATGAATACCAAACTTTAGAAGAAAAAATTGTGGTTATTCCACATGGAACACATTTAATTGAGCCTTTATCACACAAAAAGCAAATAACGTATTTTAAAAATAAATATGTTCTTTCCACATTTGGCTTTATCAGTCAAGATAAAAGTATTGAAACAGCTCTTGAGGCATTGCCTCAAATCATTTCCAAATTTTCAAATGTAATTTATCTCATTATAGGGAAAACTCATCCTGAAGTATTAGCACAAGAGGGTGAAAAGTATCGAGATTTTTTATATGAAAAAGCAACTCAATTAGGAATACAGAAACATATCATATTTATGAATGAGTATCTTCCTCTTCAAGACTTACTAAATTATTTACAACAAACAGATATTTATTTATTTACTTCCAAAAATCCACAACAAGCAGTTAGTGGTACGCTTGCTTATGCGATGTCTGCTGGGTGTCCTATTGTATCCACACCTATTCCTCATGCCTTAGAACTCTTAGATGGAGCAGGGATTAATTTTGATTTCCAAAACTCGCAGCAATTGGCAGATGCTACTATTTCTCTTTTATCGCAGCCTTTATTGACAAAAGAGATGAGATTAAATGCTCTTCACCGTATCAACCCTACCAATTGGCAAAATGTAGCTATTGGTTATATTCAGTTAGCAAAGAAAGTAATGAAACAGGAAAATATAGCTATAGACTATAAATACCCTCCTATATCATTATCACATGTAAAAAGAATGACTACAAGTATGGGGATTTTACAATTTTCCAAAATTGATATACCAGATAAATTGTCAGGATATACATTGGATGATAATTCTAGAGCATTGATAGTTTTATTAAAGCATTTAAGTTACACAAAAGATACTAAAGAATCATTTTTGATAAATATTTATCTTAATTTTATTGCTTTTTGCCAAAAAAGTAATGGCTCATTTTTAAATTATGTAGATTTTGACAAGACAATTTCACCAAAAAATAAGCAAGAAAACTTAGAAGACTCAAATGGAAGAGCTATTTGGGCTTTGGGAGAACTCTTATCATCAAAACATCTGATAAATACTGAATTATTATTAAAAGCAGAGGAAATTCTTGAAAAAGCCATTCCAATGATTAAAAATATGACATCCCCAAGAGCTATGGCTTTTGCTCTAAAAGGTTTGTATCATTATTCCAAATTTAGAAACGATTTCAAAATTACTGAACTTATCAAAGAACTAGCAAATAATCTTGTTGCAAAATACTATGATGTATCCAGTGAAAAATGGCTTTGGTTTGAAAATTATCTTACTTATGCCAATAGTGTATTGCCAGAAGCCATGTTACTTGCATTTAAAGCAACAGGCGATACCTTGTATCAAAATATTGCTAAAAAGTCTTTTGATTTTTTGTTATCTATTATTTTTAAAGGAAAACAAATAAAAGTAATCTCTAATCAAGGTTGGTATTATAAAGGAGAAGAAAACCATTCATTTGGAGAGCAACCCATTGAAATAGCCTATACTATTTTAGCATTAGATACATTTTATCAGGAATTTATGGATGAAGAGTATGTTGATAAAATGAAGATAGCTTTTAATTGGTTTTTAGGTGAAAATCATCTTCATCAAATCGTTTATAATCCTATTACAGGAGGTTGTTATGATGGTTTAGAGAAATATTATGTAAATCTAAATCAAGGGGCAGAATCAAGTTTGAGTTATCTATTAGCCAGATTAACAATGGAAAAGCAAATGTATGCAACTACATTTCACTTTTACCCTAAAAATGCTTTTATAGAGGATTAAATTAGAAATACAAAAAACAGTATTTTTTTAATACTGTTTTTACTCTAATATGAATAGAGCATGAGACTACTCTATGTTATTGAGGATTTTTAGTTTCTATTTGATAGTTCTTGAGTATATTGGTTGCTTCTGCTTGTTTCTCATCAAGCCTTGCTTTAATCCCTTTTAGCAATTCTATATATTTTCCTTCTTCAAATTTTAAATTCATGCCTGTATTTTGCAGGTTTTTTGATAATACACCTTTATTTCCTTGTATTTTCAAACCCTTGTTTATTTTAATGATTATATGCATAATTACTAAAGTTTAAACGACTACACAAAAGTGTTAAAGTTTTTTGAATATACATTACAGATATGAATCATAAACTTACACATATCATACTTTTCTAAATAATCCAAGTATTTAAAATATAGCAATCTGGTATATATGCAAGATATAGCAAGGATTGTGTAAGGCTTACCCTTTAAATTAGACCTACCTTTGTATGGCTATCAAAACCATTATTCTTACGTTGATAGCGATAAACCCTTAAACTAAAAATTTTATGAGCTTCACAGATGAAAAAGGTACTTGGAATAAATTGAAAGGTAAATTGAAACAACAATATGCCATCCTTACTGATGATGATTTACTTTTTGAAGAAGGTAAACAAGATGAGTTGGTAGGAAGACTACAAACCAAACTCAAAAAAACAAAAGAAGAAATTCTTAAACTAATTAGTGGAGTGTAATACATCTCTTCACTTTACGAACCATTATATAATGGTCTTCAATAATATATTACCTCTAAACTCAACATCATGAAAAATATGAGAATATTAACTATCATCAGTCTATTTTTAGTCATAGCTCTTACGAGCTGTACTACACCTTCTGAAAAAGTTGAAGATGCAGAAAATAAAGTAAAGAATGCAGATAAAGAACTCGAAAAGGCTAAAGAAGCATACTTAGAAGATGTTAAAAAAAGTAAAGCAGAAGCCTTAGATAGATTGGTGAAACATCAACAAGAAGTAATTGCATTCAAGGAAAAAATAGCTGTTGAAAAGCAGGAAATAAAGGATAAATATACTCAGAAGATAACTGAACTAGAAGAAAAAAATCAAAAAATCAAAGAAAGACTAGAAAATTATCAAACTGATGATGAAAATCAATGGAAGAATTTCAAAAAGGAACTTAACCATGACATTGAAGAAATTGGAAAGGCTATCAAGAATTTAACTGTTACAAGTGCTCAATAAATAATATAAAACTCAAACTATAAAAAAATGAAAAAACTATTTTATATAATCGTGTTAGTTATTCTTTCAACACACATTAGTGTTGCACAGGATGATGATAGTAGAGAAAAATTCCATTTGGGACTAAAAGCTGGTGCAAATTATGCCAATATTTATGATTCTAAAGGTGAAGAATTTACAGCTGATGGCAGATTTGGGTTTGCTGGAGGTGTTTTCTTTTCTATCCCTATAGGCAAATACTTAGGTGTTCAGCCAGAAGCTTTAATTTCTCAAAAAGGTTTTCAAGGAAAAGGTGTTCTTTTAGGTAGTAATTACGAATTTACTCGTACAACAACCTATTTAGATGTACCCTTATTGATTGCCATAAAACCTGCTCAGTTCATTACCATACTGGCTGGTCCTCAATATTCTTACCTCTTGCGAAGAAAAGAGAAATTTACAAACAATGGAGCAACCATTCTTCAACAACAAGAATTTGAAAATGACGATATCCGTAAAAATACACTTTGTTTTACAGGTGGTGTAGATGTGAATGTTCAACAACATATGGTTGTAAGTTTGAGAACTGGTTGGGACTTACGAAACAATAGTGGTGATGGGAACTCTACAACTCCTCGTTATAAAAATGCTTGGTATCAGGCCACCATTGGATATAGATTTTAGTAAATTTTAGTAAAAACATACCATAACTCTTTAAAAACATGGAAAATCTCTTATATCTTGTAGCCGTTATCTTCATTATTTTATGGTTAATAGGCTTTTTAGGATACAATATGGGTGGAATCATACATATACTTTTAGTAATAGCCGTTATTTCTATATTGATTAGAGTAATAAGAGGTAGAAAAGTATTGTAATACAATGATGATTAAATCAGAGTAATATTTAAGAAGTGCTTGCTAGTTCAGGCACTTCTTATTTTTTATTCTTAGTAGGTATTATTTTTTTAACTAATTTTTCTAGCAGATTCGTATGTAAAAAAGGAATTGTAGTAGGTTTTTGTACTTGTAGGCTAATATGATTGTATTCGGTATAAAATAATTTGAGAAGTAAAATAAAATAAGAAATGAGTAATGGACCAAACACTAAACCAGGTAAACTAAAAAACTTAAGCCCTACAATCACCCCTAACACAGTAATTACAGGGTGTACATCACCTATTTTCTTTGAAATCACCATTCGGATTAAATTATCAATATTACTTAATGCAACTACTCCAAAAATCACCACCAGACCTGCTTGCCATGTATTGCCATTCATCCAAGCATATGCTGCAATTGGTAACCAAATCAAAGCTGTTCCAATTAGTGGAACGATAGAAGCGAAACCTGTTAATATTGCCCACAAACCTGCATCTGGAATATCAATGATTGCAAAACACAAATATGCACAAAAGCCTTGTCCTACAGCAATAGCAGGTACTCCAATAGCATTGCCATATGTTTGGCTTACTAACTCTTGCCCAAAAAGTACTATTTTTGTTTTCTTAAATGGCAAAAAATGAATCAATCCAACCTCCAACTTACGTGTATAAATCAACAGAAAATATAAAAAAAAGTACATCATCAAGATGCTACCAAGTGTATCAACCGTTAATATCAATGCCTCTCCAAAATAATCTGTTAAAAAAGAAACAGACCTTTCAGTAATATTTTTAGTTGAAATTTTGATGGGTAAATTATTGATTTTATCAGTAATACTACTGATTGTCTTACTGATAATCTTTGGATTATTGATCAAAATGGCTAGTTTATTATAAATTAATCCTATTAACACAGAAATAGGCAATACCACAATGAGAAATGATAGCGTAATTACAAGTAAAACGGCTAAATTTTTATTCCATTTCCTCCTTTTTACGAGATAATGTACAATATTTTTAAATAAAACATAAAGGACAACGGCTCCAAGAAATGCTGTAAAAAACTCCCGAACACCATAAAACAAGAAAACACCCAGCAAAAGAATAAAAAATGCATAAATATACTTATTGATGAGTAATTCGGATGTATTTAACATATAGTCATTGCCCTTTCTTGTTTTAATTTTTAGAGTTGAATTATATTGTTCAATCTGAGAATTTTATAACTTTTTTATATTATTCTGTAAGATATAGTTGAAGACATCTCACTACCTTTACATAGCCAAAAGATACAATAAGTTGTTCTTATAAGCTAATTTTTAATCTTAACCTTCAAAATAAAATTGTATGAACTCAGGAAAAGTAGTATTAGGTGTATTGTTTGGTGTTGCTGCTGGCACACTGATGGGGATATTATTTGCTCCCGAAAAAGGTTCTGTTACTCGCAAAAACATCTTAAATAAAGGTGGAGATTATGCAGATGCTTGGAAAGAAAAACTAAATGAGGTTGTAAATAATGTGGTAAGTAAATTTGAAAGTACTTGGAAAGAAGCCGAAAACATGGCTATGAAGGCAAAGGGCAAATCTGAAGATACAAAAAGTGAATAATTAATATTTTACAAAACTAAAATTAAACTAAAAATATGATGCCTGAAAATAGCCCCAAAAGTGATACAGAAGTATTCTTAAGTAAAGTTGAAGAGTATGTCAACACAACTGCAGAGCTTTTCAAGTTACGTTTAGTAGCTAAATGTGCTGATATAATATCTTCTTCTATTACCAAATTAGCCTTGGGACTTATTTTCGGCATTTTTATACTGATGTTCAACATCTCCATAGCTCTGTGGATAGGTGATTATATAGGAAAATCTTATAGTGGATTTCTGATTATAGCAGGTTTTTATGGATTTTTAGGCTGTATAGGCTATATTTTCAGGAATCAATGGATACAAAAACCTAGTAGTAATGCTATTATTAAAAAAATGCTTAAATAATACACAAAATGCAAAAAACTAGTCAAACAGATGATTTACACCAAAAGATTGCTACATTAGAAAGTAAGCAATCAGCAGCCTTGAGTTGTGTTAGCTTGCAAACACATCAAATATATGAAGATTTAAAACCTATCAATTTAATAAAAAATACGCTACAAGAAGTAAGTGCTTCAGCAGAACTCAAAAACCTATTGTTACAAAAAATAATACAAAATATTTCAGCATACTTATCTGAACATATGATTGAAGGTAAAGAAGGAAATCCTATTAGAAAAGTTATGGGAGCAATTTTTCAGCTTGAAATTACCACTGTAACCAACAAACATGCTGATACACTTGTGGTACTTACTGAAAATTTTTTAAAAAAAATTTTCAGACTGAATAAAAAAACAAATCATTAGAATTATAAATGCTCATTTTAAATACTAAAGCAATGGATAATGATAAAATTATTGAAATCCTTAATAGACTTGTTGAAATCAATAATGATAGAACACAAGGCTATCAAACAGCATTGAAAGAAATAGCAAAAATAGAAAATACTGAACTTAGAAGCCTGCTAAACACTTTCCTAAAAACCAGTGAAAAATATATTGGCGAACTTTCTAAAACCATTACCCATTTGGGAGGAACACCTACTCAAACTACCAATTCACTTGGTAAAATTCATAGGACTTGGATGGATTTGAAGGCATCTGTTACAGATATAAAATATGCCAGCATTCTTGCTTCCTGTCAATATGGAGACCATGCAGCCATGGAAATTTATGAAGATGTACTAAAAAACAATCTCCAAGATATTGCCATACCTATTCAGGAAATGCTCAATACACAATACATACACATCAAGACAGAACATGACCGAGTAAAAAACTTAGTTGAAACATTAAGCTAAAAAACTTATTCCAGAGAAATATTTAATTAAAGATTTAAGATAAGTTAGAATATCTTATTTTTTGTATTACAAGTAAATATAAAATTATGCAATATGATAGTCATGTATTCTTTATAAGTGGCTTAAAAGCTAATGAGATGTTAGGAAAAACTATTTCTATCAAATATACTCAGAAGGAATTTCAGGAAGTAGATACTCTCGAGGAAGAAGTATTAAAAGAATTTCAGGGTAAATTCATAAATTTTGAACTGTTCTCTAATCACGATTCAGTTTGTTCATTAACACTATCTGTAAAAGCAGGTATAAATTCAGAGTTTTGGATGCCTCATCTAACACTCTCTATTGATCAAGTAAAAAGTATTTCTATTCTTTAAATTCTCCTAGTTTGAAAATAACTTTGTAGTAGATTCACATAAGCACCAAGTATCAAAAATTTACTTGATGCTTTGTATTGTTTTTGATAATTTTTCTAAAAACAATGGATTTTACAGATATTTTATGAAATATAATATTCAATATATAACACAAAATAATATGACAAAAGTTTTAATTACAGGTGCAACAGGAAATATAGGAAGAACAGTATTGAACTCTTTACAAATGCTTAACCATCAGTTTGACATTTATGCAGGAGTAAGAGATCTTGAAAAGGATAAAATAGAATTAGCCAACTACAAAATCAAATTTTCACAATTTGATTTTACAGATATTAAAACATACCAAAATGCATTAGATAGTTGTGAAATTTTATTTTTATTACGACCACCACAAATATCAGAAGTAGAAAAGTATTTTAAACCTATCATTAACATCTGTAAGAATAATGGTGTAAAACATATTGTTTTCTTATCAGTTCAAGGAGTTGAAAAAAGCAAAATGATTCCACATTATAAAATTGAAAAACTCATTGTGGATAGCAAAATAAATTATACGTTTTTACGTCCAGCATATTTTATGCAAAATTTCACTACAACTCTACATAACGACTTAGTAAATAATAAACGAATTTATCTACCTGCTGGCAATACAAAATTTACACTTATAGATGTTCGTGATATTGGTGCTGTTTCTGCACAAATTTTGACCAACATTTCACAACATATAAATAAATCATACGAACTTACTTGTAAAGAAAAGCTGACATTTTCGGAAATGGCAAGAATTTTAACCAATCATTTAGGAATAGATATTCGATTTCAATCTCCAACCCTTCTTAGTTTCTTTTTGACAAAAAGAAAAGAAAAAATGCCCATGATGTTAATTTTTGTGATGATTATGCTTCACTATTTTCCAAGATTTCAGAAAGAGCCTGAAATAACTAATTGGGTTGAGAAAATCACTAGCAAACAGCCCATAACATTTGAACAATTTATAAAGGACAATAAAAAAGTCCTCACTGAATCATAAGCTATGGCACTGTATCAAAAAGTGTGTCTGTAGAAAAAATCCAACATGTACACTTAATAGAACAGTGCCAATAAAAAATTATGCTGTAGCAAGTTCGGAACAGATTTCACTACATTTTTTGCAGGCATCAGCACACTCTTTGCAACTTATATGATGAGATGCGTGCTTAGCACACTCTTCTGAACATGCTTTACAAATTTCAGCACATAGGGCATGAAGTTCTTGTCCATAAGCAGAATCTCTTGCATCAAATCTTGCACATAATGCACAGATATCAGCACAATCACGGCACAAGATGATACATCCTTGATTGCCATCTTTAATACAGTCAGTAATACACTTTTCGCATGTTACCAAACACGCCAAGCAAGCGTCAATACAACTTTTTAAATTTTTCATATTACTTTGATTTGCATTATGAATAAATTTCCACAATGTCGCAAAGGTCAATATATAAGTAAAGAATAGTATTACGCAACTTTAGAAATAAGTTGTATCATTCACACATTTATTCTGCATAAAAGTCAAGCAGTGGAAGTGCAAACAAAATTAGGAGATATTATTGCTCAAAGAAAGATGGTAAAGGAAATTGATTATATTTGTATCAGCCATTTTCAGAACTATACAGTTTCATTTCCACAAATAAGTTAATTGTCCAGTTTTTTTTAGGTTATCTAACCAATACACCCACAATTGTTTTTTATTCATTTCATAATCAGCTTCTAACAATTGTATACTCACTTCTTCTAAATTTAGGTTTGATGCTGACTCTTGCCCTTCCTTTACTCTTGCTTGAAAAATATTAATAGATTCTTTGCTTAGCATGATATTTTCTTTTTGTGTTTGTAATTGCAATTTTTTATTTTCTATCTTAAGCTTTACTGTAAATACATCATTTTTATATTGATTTTTTTTATCTTCTTTTTGCAAATTGTATTGATCAGACTGCAATTTAAGTTGCTGAATTTTATTATGTGTATTCTCTCCAAAAAGTATAGGTGTTTTTACATACAATCCAATATAGCTTAATCCAAACCAAGAATTTGCTGCTATTGGATTAAATAAATTTGAAAATTGATTGGCTCCTAAATAGCCTTTAAATCCTACAGTTGGTAGATGCTTTGTTCTTTCTATCTTTGCCTGCAAATCGGATAATTGACTTTGTAGTGTTAATTGTTGCAAATCGGATAATTGATCAGTAAAGATTGTATTGTCTATTATTTCAATTGAATATTTCATAGCGAATGTTGTATCAATTTCAAAATTCCATTGTTTTAATTCAGTTGCTCCAATTAAAAAAATTAAATACACTTTATCTTCTATTAAAAGAGCCGTCCAATCTTTAAATAATTGTACCATGTTATTATGATTTATCTTGGCTTTATTCAAATCAGATTTTAATAGACGCTTTTCATCAAATCTGTTTTTGAGTAGCATGTAACTGATGTATGTCCTATTAGTATCTACTATAAGTGATTTAAGTTTTGCTTCTCCTAGGTAAATATCAATGTATGTTTGGGCAATGGTATAAGCCAATTCGTACTCAGTTTGTTGTTGGGATAAGTTGGCTATTTGCTCTTTCAGTGTAGCTTCATTGATATACCTTTGTATAGATAAATCAAGCAGTGGCTGAGTAACAGTAAGCCCAAGAGATTGGCTCCAGTTTGTACCAAATTGTACACTCTTAGTTGCATCAATGGGAAAGCTTGGATTAAATACACCAATTGGCAAAATAGATGTGGGTAATATAGGATTGTATAGGTACTGATATTCAGCTGATACTTGTGGCAAATACTTGTGTTGTAATGCTTTTGTTTGTAACTTGCTTAAACTTACATTTAGTTTTCCTGCAATAATGTTTTTCCTGTTTGCCAACCCATCGTTTATGGCTTGTGATAGGGTTATAGTTGATTGAGCTTGAACGTATGGTTGCATCAATGCAATTGTTACAATTATACATAAATAAATGTGCTTTTCCAGCAGATTCTTTTTAAATTCAGATAATAGTAAAACAATATTTTTCACGGTTTAATTAGTTTACTTCAGTTAGATTATATTGGTCATTTTGAATATACCATAGATAAATTATCAATCAGGATAATGGTCTTTGCCTATCCATTAAATTATTTCCATTTAATTCCTGATAGTTTTTCAATTATGATTATTCCTTTTTCATGTTAACTAAACACCGCTGCAGGTTCAACACTTCTAATTCTGCTCAAAGCAAATGATGCTCCACTTAGCGAAATCAAACTGATAATGACAAACATAATAAACAATACTAAAGGAGAAAAGGAAAATATCAACCCTGATTTTGCTACTCCAATTCTAAAACCTTCTAATAAAGCCAAGCCTATCAAAAATCCAACTATAGTAAATAACATAGCCTGAGTTAAAATTAATTTGCTGATGTATTTATTACTCGCTCCAATGGCTTTTAAAGTACCATAATCTTTTAATCGATCAAGTGCAGAAGAATACATTGTTAAACCTATGATAAAAAAACCAGCAATCAATGCAAATATGATGAGTGTACCTGTACTTAATGCAATACCACTAGTAGCTAATATTTTTATTTTTGAAGAAGTGGCTAATGTTCTAGATGGCCAGGCCCGAATACCATTTATATTTTTATTAATATCTAGTACAACTTTATCAATATTGGAAAGGTTTTTTACATTCACCAGCACTGCATTAATAGTATTGACAGATTGATTTGAAAAAAATCTTGCTCTTTCAATAGTGGTAACACAAAAACTACTACCAAAGCCTCTAAAGCCTTTTGTTTGTAGAACAAAAAAAGCTCGCTTACCATTGATTTCTAAATTAGTTCTCAAATCAATGTTTCCACCTAAGTTTTTCTTTTGGTAAAATTCAGCACTTATAGCTCCATCTAATTGTAAATCAGACACATTGCCAGCCATAATTTTATCTTTACTAATCAAAGCCTTGACATGTTTGTCATCAACACCTAATAAAGTAATTACACCACTTGTTCCATTTTCAAAATTGCAAGAAGCACCTGTAATAATTAATGGAAATGCTTCTTTAACACCATTGATACCTTGTACTGCTCTCAGGTTTCTGATGTCCAATCTTCCCAATTGATTTACATCATCTGTTTTGCTATCAACCACCCAAATATCTGCTTTCACGTCAGTCGCCAATGCTCCCATAAGACCTGATAAAAAAAAGAAAACGCCTAACTGTTGCCCAATTAGGAATGTGCTGATGAGAATGCCAACAATAACCCCAATGCTTTTAGCTTTATCAAACTTGATGAATTTCCACGCAATTTTTAACATACTTTATTTTTTAGACTTGTTAGAAATATCAATTACACATTCTACCCTTGCATTTAATAGTAAATTTTCAGGATTATCAAGTAACATTTTTATTGTTCTCACACGTCTATCTTCTTTTTCACCTGACTGATCAGTAAACAATGATTTCTTTTTTAGAAAGGATGATGCAAAATAAATTGTACCCGTTGACAAAGTATCGGATGAGCCAACGCTTCTAATCCATCCTTTTTGACCAACATCTATTTTTTCTGCATTTAATTCATCTATTTCGCAGATTGCAATTGTTTTGCCCCCAGGATTAATTTGAGCAAATGATTGCAGTGTAGATACTGAGCCACCAATTAAAACAGTTAGTTCTAAAATCCTACCATTTATAGGTGACTTTATTATTTTTTGGTCTCTTTCCAGTTGTGCTGTTTTTAAATTTGCTTCTCCCTCTTTCCATCTGCTTTTTGATACATTAATAGTAGCTTTCAATTTATTTATATTAGCATTTAATGTGTTTAAGGTAGTTGTTGCATCATCAACTGTTTGTTGCGTTTCAGCACCTTTTAACAATAAATTATTTAACCGCTCGACTTGCAAATTTGCATTGCTAATCTTTGCTTCTAATTCGCCAATACCTGCAACATCAACATTTATTTGTGCTATCTGTGTATTTGTTTGATTGCTTAACTGAATTATTTTTTCATCTTCTAATTGATGCTCTAGTTCCAAAATAATAGTTCCAACACTCACACTATCATTTTCTTTTTTATAAATTTTCTGCACAATACCATTTGTAGGAGAAGCCAATTGAATAATATCGTCCTCAGACGTTATTCTACCAACACCTACAATTTCATTACTTGTGATGGACTGTTTCAATTGCTCATTTCTCCCTTTCTCATTCATTGTATCTTTGTTATTACAAGCGTTGAGAACAATCATGAATAGTGGTAAAAGGATATAATTTTTCATTGTTGCATTTTATATTAAGGTTATTTCTTCTTCTA
Source organism: bacterium 336/3 (assembly GCA_001281695.1). Classification (NCBI taxonomy): domain Bacteria; kingdom Pseudomonadati; species bacterium 336/3. The sequence goes on from LJIE01000004.1 coordinate 52,352, forward strand.
CTGGCTTGTCAGATATTGATCCATCTAAAACATACACTATTCTATCAGCAAAAGGTCGCAGTCTTGTATCGTGAGTAACTACTGCTACTGCTTTTCCTTGTTTCGCTAATTCTTTTAATTCTTTCATCACAATGCCAGCACTAGCAAGGTCAAGAGATGCAGTTGGTTCATCACACAACATCATTTTTGGATTTGTAACAAGAGCTCTTGCTATAGCAACACGTTGTTGTTGACCACCACTTAAATCATTGGATAGGTTTTTCAATCTATCTCCCATTTCTACTTTAACTAAAGCTGTTGTAGCTTTTACTTTTGCATCTTTCTCAATCATACCTTGTAGTAATAAAGGCATCATTACATTTTCTAAAGCAGTAAGTGGAGCAATAAGGTTAAACCTTTGAAAGATGAATCCAATTTTCAATAGTCGTAATTCTGCTAATTTATTTTCACTTAAAGTATTCACTTGCACATTCTCAATCCACACTTGCCCAAAACTTGGATATAATACACATCCAAATAAAGAAAGTAAGGTAGTTTTACCAGAACCTGATGGACCAATAATGAGTAAAAGTTCTCCCGATTTTAACTCAACAGAGCTTGCCTTTAAGGCTGTAATTATGGTATCACCAGCTTTGTATTCTTTACCTGCATTTATCACCTTGGCTACAACTGTATGCTTTTCTTCCATTTTTAATACAGGTTTAGTTTCCATATTTTTTTATAAAATTGAATGAATGAACTATTAATTACTTTAAGTTTATTCATCTGAAACAATTACTCTTAATTTTATTGTGAACCATAATAGGATATAATGGTAGTTATAAGCATTCCAGCCATCCAAATAAATACTTTATTGAGAAAAGTATTAAAAGAATAAATTGTTGCATTATTACCTATTGTGTTAGAAAAGCTCATCTATTTAGTTTGTAAGTGCTTTCTTGATTTGCTTATCTGTTTTCTTTACAATTTTTTTAATTGATTTATTCACCACTTTTTGAATTTTATCAGTCAATTCGGCTTTGTTGTCTTTTAAAACCTTATGGACTACTACAATCATTTTTTCTTTTAATGTTTTTACTACTGAAGGTTTTACTGTTGCGGATTTTAAAAATTTCTTTTCCATATATTTTTATTTAATTTTTATTATCGGTTGTAAATTAATTTTTGTTTTTATTGAGTTGGCAATAGCACAAGCATTTTCACTCATTTCAAGCACCCGCTTTGCTTTGGTTTCGTTTTGTGTTGATGGGATGATAAGTGTAGGTGTTAAGACTATTTCAGTTACAGCAAACTTTCCATCCACCTTTTCAATTTTCCCAACTGCTTTGCTTTCAAAACTGATGAATTGAAACTTTGAATTATCGGCAACCAATAAAAAAGTGGACATCAAACAAGAGTTTATCGCAGCAACAAATAAATGCTCAGGTGTCCATTTCTCTTTCATACCTTTTGGAAATTCAGGTGGTGTAACCACTTCAATTTTACTAGCGATAACTGGCGAACTTAAAGTCCCCTGTGTTGCAGTATTCCAAGTGAGATGGACTTCGTAAAAATGAGTATCTTTCATTTAAATAGTTTTTAAAAGGGGTCGCTTAATTCACTAATTCTGATGAGTTTTTTATTTACAAATTCATCCAAGCCTAACTGTGCCATTTCTCTTCCGTAGCCTGAACCCTTAGTGCCACCAAAAGGCAGGTCAGCTTGTGTCCAAGTAGGGTGATTGATAAACACCATTCCTGTGTCAATTTGATTGGCAACACGTTTACCTCTTTCAATATCTTGTGTAAAGACCGAACCGCCTAAACCAAAAGGAGAATTATTAGCTAATGCAATTGCTTCTTCTTCATTTTTTACTTTAAAGAAAAGAGCAACAGGACCAAAAAACTCTTCATAAAAAACAGGATTTTCAGGTTTTACATCTGTTAGAATAGTGGCTTCCATATATGCCCCCTCTCTGTCAACTCTTTTTCCACCTAATAAAATTTTTGCACCACTATCAACTGCTCTTTTCACTTGGTCTGCAATTTTTACTGCAGCTGCTTCTGTGCAAAGAGGACCTAAATTTGTTGTATCTTCCATTGGATCGCCAACTACCAATGCTGCCATTTTATTTTTGAATTTTTCAAGAAAAACATCTGCAATACTATCTACGGCGATGAACCTTTTGGATGCCACACAACACTGACCGTTGTTGTTTATTCTGCCTACAACAGCCCATTCCACGGCTTTATCTATGTCAGCATCTTCAAGAATTATAAATGCATCACTACCACCTAATTCTAAAACCGATTTTTTAATATGTTTACCAGCTTCGGCAGCAACAATAGCCCCTGCTACTTCACTACCAGTTAGTGATAATCCTCTAATTCTTTTATCTCCAATTAATTTTTCAGTTTGTTGATGAGATATCAATAAATTAGTGTAAAGACCTAGTGGTGCTCCTGCTTCAGCGAATATTTCTTCAATCGCAATAGCACATTGAGGCACATTCATAGCATGTTTAATTAATACAGTATTTCCAATCATGATATTGGGAGCAGCAAAACGGGCTACCTGATAAAACGGAAAATTCCAAGGTTGAATGCCAAGTAATACGCCTAAAGAATTGTATCGTATCAATGCTTTTCCGTGAACGGGATTCAATATTTTGTCGCTTAAAAATCCCTCAGCGTTTTTTGCATAGTAGTCAAAGATTTCAGCACTTAGTTTTATTTCGCCTTCAGCATGCGAGACGAGTTTACCCATTTCAAGGGTAATCATTTTGGCAAGGTCTTTTCTTTTTGCACGAAGTAAGCCAGCCACTGTATATAATAACTGTGCTCTTGTTTGGTAACTGGTTAGCTTCCATTCATCAAATGCAAGGGCAGCTCTTGAAATAGCTTTTTCAACAATAGCATCATTCATTTCATCAAATGATTTTACTACTTTATTAGTTGTTGGATTAGTCGTCTGAAATGCCATAATTTTATTTTTGATTGGTGAAGTTTGTTTTTGAAAGGTCAAATCCATTTTTGCTGTTAACTAACTGCGTGACTTTAACCGTCGGCCAAATCAATTATCCAGCCAGTATTTTCCGTTGCTAATGTCTTTTTTGCATCTATTTTTCAACTATTACATAATCTTTCCTATTAAAGTGTATTTTTTGATAATAAGCAACTGATTATAAATCACTATGAAAGATTTGCCCTATACTGTTTAGAGATACCAATAAATATGGTTATTGAACAGTCAATGCTATTATTTTTATTGAATTTGAAGTATCACAGACTCCTTGAAAACGGGATAATCTGTATATCCCTTCTCATCAGCTGAATAAAATAAATCTGTTTTAAGACTTTGTGATAACTCTTGATTCAACTGCAATCGTGCTACTAAATCAGGATTATTGATAAATGGACGACCAAATCCAATTAAATCACACAAACCACTTTCAATATCTTTTTCTGCATTTTCTTTATCATATCCACCACAAATAATAAGGGTGTTTTTAAAATTTTTACGAATTAACTTTTTGATTTCAATTGGCACATTTGGTGCCCCCATTGAAGAGTGATCAACAAGGTGAATATAAGCTATATCCAATTTATTAAGTTCTTTGGAGAGGTAGTCATAAGTACTATCAATTTCTTCGTAGTTGGGCATATCTCCTGCTACACCATAAGGCGAAAGACGTATGCCCGTTCTCTCTTTACCAATAGCCATAGCCACTGCTTTTGCTACTTCTAAAACAAATCGACAGCGATTTTCAATGCTTGAACTGTATTTATCTAAACGCACATTGCTAATAGGTGATAAAAATTCTTCGAGTAAATAGCCATTCGCTCCATGAAGTTCAACACCATCAAAACCAGCAGCTATCGCATTTTTAGCAGCTGTTACATACTCCATTTGTGTGGAAATAATATCTTCCATCGTCATTGCTTTTGGTGTTGGATAGTCTTGCAGTTGCTTGGCATCAGTCCACATTTGCCCTGAAGCTTTTATGGCAGAAGGTGCTAAAATCTCAGTACCTTGTTGCATATTTAAAATATGGCTTATTCTACCTGTATGCATCAATTGAACAATTATTTTACCTCCACTTTGATGCACTGCAAATGTTGTTTTTTTCCAACCTGCTACTTGGGCTTCTGTAAATATGCCAGGAATACGGGCATAACCCAAGCCATTTGGCGATGGAGAAGTTCCTTCAGTAATAATTAAACCTGCTGTGGCACGCTGCTGATAATAGGTAGCCATTAAGTCGTTGGGTAAATTATTTATTGCTCTACATCTTGTCAATGGAGCCATTACAATTCTATTTTTCAATTCTAACAAACCTAGTTTTGCTGGGCTAAATAATTTATAGTTTTTCATCTTAAACTGTTTTAGAGGTAATAAATGATTATTTTACGCCAGCATGCCACCATCTAAAATAAGTTGTGTATCATTATCGAATTGCTGGATGCCAAAAAATAAATGCTTTTGCTACTTCTTCGGGAGTATACAGTCGTTTGGCAGGTGTGCCATCAATCCAAGATACACTTCTGGAGGAGCACTTAGTAATAGTGTTTCTATGTAATAAGAACGAATGGCATTGGCTCTAATATTTTGCGTTCCATATTGACCCGAATTACCCCTTGTGATAAATACAACCTTATCTTCAAGTCTTTTCATCATCTTGTTTTGTTTAATTTTAGGTTGTTATTTACCATCCCAATTGAGTGATACAATAATTTCGTTTCTTCTTCCTAATAATTGGTATGGTGGATTGTATCCCAAATAACGAAAGGATCCATAGTATGAAAGTTTATTTTCTTTTAGTGAACGTTCAAGTATAATTTTATGCTTTTGTATGTCTTCCTCTGAAGCAAATCCTCCAAAGCGAATGGCTGCAACATATTCTTCAGGTGAGGTTTTAATAATGACCTCTGTATCATTGGGCAAGGGTAAATTGTCTTTATGATAATTTGATGGCATCACAAAACTCATACTTGAAACAGAATCATTTATCTCCATATGAACAGGTGATGTCATTGAGATTTGCTTTGAATCTTTATTTCCTCCAAAAATATATCCTGCAAGTTTTCTAAAACCAGAGTTACCAAGTTCTTTATATGATTTTGTATTTGATGTAATCATAGCCATCGTTGCGGATGGATAATGCCTAATTTCAAATTTTTCCTCTTCTCTAATTACTTTGTAAGGTTGGGTTTCTGATTTTTGCGTTGACATTAAAATATAAATTTGAGAAATAATAATAAGTACAACGATGATGCTTATGATGATGATTGCTGTTTTCATGGTTCATTTAAAATTTGTGTAGTTATTTGGAGATTACTTAAATCTAATCCCTTTTCTTTAAGTCTATTGATAATTTCATTGTAAACTTTTTCATCATTTTGTGTATGATTGTGAGTGAATTTTCACAACTACACAAAGATGAGATATATTAATTTCTAAAACCTTACACAACTAATAATAAGAGTTACATCATTACTTGTTTTTTCACAGTGAGATTGTCTAATATTACTTTGATAGGTGAGAAATCAAATTAAAAATACTACTAAAACAGTGGCTTATAAAGAAAAGATCTTTTCAATAATGAAACGATTTACAAAACTGTTTATATGACTTTAGAACTTAAGATTCTCATTGCAAAAGAAAAAATGATAGGCGTGATGTAGTTGATTTTTAATTAATGACTTACGTAGATTTTTTTTAAACAACCCTTTTATAAACTACTAAAGCTAAAATTATTAAACCTGACTAGCTTGTACTTACAAGAGTAATTTAATTATACAAACCTTTACCAAATTTGTGTAACACTTATACGCATAAAAGCCCTCACCTTTGTATTGTTATCATCATTATATGATAATTCCGAATCTCTTCTTTTATGAAAACAAATCAAGAATTACAGACAGACGTTCAAAATGCCATCAAATGGGAGCCTCTCATGAATTCCACAGAAATTGGTGTAACCGCCAAAGATGGCATTGTAACACTCTCTGGTATCGTAGACAGATATGCCAAGAAAATTGAAGCTGAAAAAGCTGCCAAAAAAGTAATCGGTGTAAAAGCCTTAGTAGAAAACATTGAAGTTAGATTTACCAACGAATGGAATAAAAGCAATACTGATATTGCAGCAGATGCTTTGAGTGCCATTAAAAACACTTGGTCTGTCCCCCATGATAAAGTAAAGGTGGTGGTAGAAGATGGTTGGGTTACTTTGGAGGGCGAACTTCACTGGAATTATCAAAGAGAAGCTGCAAAAAACTCCGTCAGTTATCTGTTAGGCATAAAAGGCGTAATAGATAACATAAAGATTAAGTCTGAAAGCAAAAGTATCATACATCAAAAAGAAGTTCAGGAAGCGATTGCTCGCAGTTGGTCAGTTGATGACACTAATATTGAAGTGGCAGTAGAAGGTACAACCGTTACCCTCACTGGTACAGTAGATTCGTGGTATCAGAAAGACGAAGCAGAACGTATCGCTTGGAATACACCCGGAATCTGGCACGTAAAAAACGAACTTTCGGTAGATTATTATGCCAATCTGGTAGAATAATTTATTTATTTCTTCAAACAGCTATAAACTCTTCAAATATTCTAATTCTAAAAAATTAAAAAATCATGAAAAATCTAATCCCCAAAATCAATGTTTTTTTGCTTTGCTTTGCTTTGGCAATGCCTGCATTCAGCCAAAATACCATCCAAATTACCGAAAAAACGGGTCAGAAACCACCAAAGACAGACCGAGGCAAGATACCAATGGTTGTCTTAGAGGCTTTCACCAAGGAGTTTTCAAATGTTGCCAACGAAACCTGGTATGGTTATCCAAAATTTGATGATGCCAACGATTGGTATGGCTACAATCCATACCTATTTGAATATGTTTCGCCAGATTTCTATGTAGTTGAGTTTGATAAAGACAACGCTTATCATCGTGTGATTTACTCTAAAGAAGGTAAAAAAGTAGCTGTTCATAAAAAAATGACCTCTGACTTACCCAAATCCATAACAGATGCCATCAGCAAAACTCGTTATCGCAACTGGGCTATTACCAAAGAGAAAGAAGAAATTTTTAGAGATTTGTCCATGGACAAAATAAAAGTTTATAAGGTAGAAGTAAAAAATAGTAGAGAAAGACATCAACTTTTTTATTCTGCTGAGGGTAATTTGCTCAAGGACAAAACCATTAAACTTTAAAAATATCTTTTTGTCAAAAAAATATTATGAACATAGAACTTGACACCAACTTGCCAAATTGCTTGCCGATGAAAATGTACTGTATGTCAAAACAAAAAATACTCATTGGAATATAATAGGAGTAGATTTTTATGATAAACATAAATTTTTTGAAACACAGTTTGGAGTTGGATAAGATATAGATAGTTTTACTGGATATATGTGCCATTGGTCATTATGCTCCTGCTCAAAAATCACAAAGGTATTATTTTACATTTAAAGAATTATGCCAAAACATTTGCCGAAGATTTTCACGATTTAGGTATTACCGATTTTGTAGTAGGTCTTTCAGAAAACTACGAAAAAATGGCTTGGTTCTACCTTCACACTTAATCAAATAAAATTATGTATTATGATGGATATCATTACTGGGGAATGCACATGGTCTGGTGGATAGTTTGGCTCGTGTTTATTTTTTGGATTTTTGTATTACCTTACGATATTCCTGGGCAACGTAGCAAAAAAGATGGCCCCTTGGAGCTACTCAAAAAGCGTTTTGCCACAGGGCAAATTAACAAAGAAGAATACCAAGAAAAAAAGAAAGTTCTAGAAACTGTTTAGAAATCACAAAGCAACCTAAGAGAAATTTTGGGTTGTTGTTTTTTTCGAATGAGTTCTTATTCGCATAGTTTGGGAAATAAATGTTTTGCTTACTCGAACTTATTTCTCTTTGAGAGATATATAATGCATCTATATCTCTCACACCACCAAAATTTCTAAATCGTGGGAGATGGTTTTATAATACTTTCAGGTCTTCCTGATTCATAAGATTCTGTGATTAAAGTAAATATAAAAAGAACTCATGTACCTCTTAGTTTTTTGAACACTCTGTATCATCCCAAAGGCATAAATCTCTACAATTTTTTTCCTAGTAACTCCATGTTCAAAAGCCTTTTGTAGAGATTCACAATAAAAATATAGGTTTGAGAATCTTCCACTCCAGTTCAACAAAACACAATACGCTGATAATAAACAATCTAAATTTTAAATATCAGTATATTGTGTCTGGTTTAGTGTCAAAAGAAGAGAATTGATAAAAATACCATAAAGACCTTTCCAACTCCCTTAATCTGAAGGCTATAGTAATAAAACACAGACTTGGCTCACGCTGACTTTCAGTTTCACTACTTGCTTTTTGGATTCTTTGCTACATTTTTTTCTTACTGTAGCCATATTTTTATAGGTTTACAAACTCCTTAGTTTTTTGTCCACTCTAAGATAGCAATTCCACAAAAGAATTGCGTTATTTGGAAGACATAAAAATGGTTGAAAGAAAAGTAATTCAAGAAACGCCAATGGTAGTAGAATACAGACTTACAAAACATGGTATGTCGATAAAAGACTTAATTAAACACATTGTTGAATGGGGACTTAAACACAGAGAAATTGTATTTAAAAAGGACTGATATGTGGACAAAAGTAAAAACGCCTACTGCTAACAAGGGGTTTTGCAATATTGGGCGGACGTTTTTCAAATTCTCCAACATCGCAAAGCCTTGTTTGTTAGCTGAAATGATAACCAATTAATCAAGCATTAAACTTTATAAGTTAAGGCACACCTATAACTTATATATAAACGAATAACATGAATGCTCTTTTCTTTTAACTTAAAAAGCTCAATTTTACTTATTTTCTTTTTTCATGGGATAGTTTTTTCTATTTTGTTACTCATTAAAGGTAGGCAAACTAACAATAAATCAAGTCTCTGGCTAAGTCTATACACTTTATTATCTTCTTTTTATATTACACCATTTATGCTTGGATATGCAGGATGGTATTCCAAACAGCCATATAGAGATTTCCTTTTTTATGTTCCCTTTCAACAACTATTTTTATTACCACCTATCTTATATTTTTACTTTAAAACCTTGCTTGACAAGTCATTCAGGTTTTCTAAAAAAGATTATATTCATTTTATACCAGCTATAATTTATCTAATTTATTCATTCATTATTTTTGTTACTGATTATATAATTTTGAATAAATATTATTTTTATGAAGATGGTAAAGACAAAGATTTTTCATTCTGGTATCAAGTAACAGGCTTTTTCTTTTTAGTTTATTATCTAACTAAAAGTCTCAAAACTTACTTTAGATATAAAATCATCACATATAATACTGTTAGTTTTGCCGATTCGGTATTATTCAATTGGGCTAAACGATTTCTGATAGTATTTTTAATGCTTATTGCTATCCGATTAATATTTTTTATTATCAACCCTGAATGGGATGAGTTTGGAAAAAAGTTTTGGTATTATGTAAGTTTTTCCATTCTTTTCTATTATGTATCAATCATTGGCTATACAAATTCTATTATATCTGTAATCTCTTTTAAAGAATCTCCTACTAATTCTGATATAAATTTAACAAGTGAACCAGAGTCACATCTATATCCATTACCAAAAGAGGAAAATGTAACAGCAGACTTAGAAATTTGGAAAGAGAAAATAAAACAGTTAATGCTAACTCATAAAATGTATGAAAATCCTGAACTTACAATATTAGATATAAGCAACCATTTAAACACTCACTCGAAGAAAATCTCACAGGTTATTAATCAAGGCTTTAACATGAATTTTAATGACTATATAAACTATCATAGAATAGAAGCTTTATTACAAAAGATAGAAGAGGGTGAACACAATATTAAAACATTACTTGGTCTTGCATTTGAATGTGGATTTAACTCCAAATCTACATTTAATAGAGCTTTTAAAAGAGCTACGTCAATGAATCCAAAAGACTATATTGAAAAAAATTATCCAAAAAAATAGGTGTCAAATCAGGATTTAAAGCGAATTATTGGCTACAAAAAATGAAGTTTGTCAAAAATCTAAAAAAAATGAGAAAACTCTTTTTAAGCTTGATTCTCTTGACAAGCTCTACTCTACATGGACAAACTCACAACAGTTTAACTCCAAAACAAATCCAACTTCTTGACAGTATTGCTACACAAGATGTACCCAAAGGTGCACCAGGTATTGCCACAGCTATCATTCAAGATGGAGAAGTGATTTATGAAAAATATGCAGGCTATGCAAATTTGAGTGATAGTACATTCATAAATAAAACTACTCGCTTCAATATAGCATCCAATGGCAAACAATTTACAGCTTTAGCTATTTTGACTCTTATTGAAAAAAAGAAGCTTGAATTATCAGATGATATTAGAAAGTGGTTTCCTAATATTTATCCATCATTCAAAGAAAAAATAACAATCCAAAACTTATTAAACCATACAAGTGGAATAAGAGATTGTTATGACTTATGGTCTTTACAAGGTTATACATGGTGGAAAAAGTCATTTAACAACTATGATGTTTTAAAATTGATTGAAAAACAATCTGATTTGAATTTTAAGCCAGATACTAAATATTTATATAGCAATACAAACTATATTTTATTGGCACTTCTGATTGAGAAAGTTAGCAAGAAAACTTTTATTGAATATACAAATGAAATGTTTGTACAACTGAATATGCCCAATACTTCATTTGAGAGTGACTTTACAAAAATACGTGGACAAATTGCAAGAGCATATTTCAATTTTGATACTTGGAAAACCTACAAATGGGTTTGGAATGTTTGTGGAGATGGCAATATTTTTTCCTCATTAGAAGACCAAATACAGTGGGAAAAACTAGTTCAAGGCAAAGGAACTTCTACTTTCAGCAAAAGAATACTAATTCAAAGTCAACAAATTATTGAAGGTTCAATATTTACTAATTATGGTTACGGGCTTGAATTTGGTACATATAAGGGTATGACTTATAGCTTTCACGAAGGTGCAACAGGTGCTTGGAAAGCAACTATAATCAGATTTCCTCAAAAAAATCTTTCAATTCTAACACTAACAAATACAGGTAAATCAACACCCAATACTCAAACAAGGCAAATGGCAGATATAATTTTAGAGCTAAAACCTGTAGAAGCATATTTAGTTACAAAACCAGTAAGCATAGGTAAATATGTTAGTGAAGATGAAATTTTAGGAACATATTTAACTGAAAGTGATTTTGCATTCACATTTGAAAAAAAAGATAACAAGGTTTTTTTAAAAAGAGTAGGAAGAAATAATGTTGAATTAGAACGAGAATCTGACAACATTTTCCACCAAAAGTTTGACCCAGCATTTAAGCAAGAGTTTACAACGAACTCAAAAGGCGAAAAGCAAATAACAGCTTATTATATAAATCATTCACCTTATACTTTAATAAAAGTAAAACAAATAGAAAAGGGATATGATTTCAAATCCATAAATGGTGACTATGTAAATTTAGAAACCAATACAATCCTGAGTCTAAAATATATTGATGGAATGATATATAAAATTAAATTGGGTAAAAGTTATAAAACAAAAGGTATGTTGGTGTCAAATACTAAAATGCTTGTAGATTCCTATAACTTTATGTTTCAGAATGGATATTTATTTCTTAATGGAGAAAGAATAAAACAAGTAAAGTTTGAGAGGAAATAAGAAAATATATAATACTCCCTAGAACTAGGTCAAGAATATTCACCCTTTTTTAGATTGTTTTTATTCTATTCAAAGTACACAAATTTTAGACTCATTTTTCATCTAGAAAAAATACAGCCCTTTTTAAAAGGGCTATCTAATTCTTCTCAATTTTATTATTTGCTTATCTTGAGTCTGAGTTGTACAACTGTTATCGATGTTATGAGTTCATTTTATTATTCCTATGTTCTTAAAAGACCATAAATCACTTACCCAAAGTCAATATTTTTGATAACAATGTTGTATAATATATTTATACAACAAACCCACATCAGTAGGGTCATAAACTATTTGAACACCAAATAATCCACAAGAATTCCTAGCTCAACTAACAGGATTATATTATAATAGCAATCTTATTCCTTTGACCTATAAACAACATTTATGGATATAACATGGGGAAAGCTGATGCAAGCGATAAAAATAAAAAATACTGCCCAACGTTTTGTTTCCTCAAACGGGTAAGCAGAAGACCAGAAGACCAAGAAACAGAGCAGAAAAATCCATGCTGTAGCATGAAAAGGTAATGAATGAATCCACATACGACTGTTGCTTAGTTTTAGGTGGTTTCTAACATCTTGCCATCCTGTTAAGCTATGTTGTCCTATAAAATAAAGACCAAAAGAGATGAGGAGTGGAAGATATGCAGAAAGGAAAAGCCAAAAAACAGTAAGTGCAAAAGAAGCATTTTTGTGAAATATGGCAACCACCAACCAAGGAAGCAATAACCATGCAGGACATGCTATTGGTAATGTGAGGTTACCCATGACTGCTAGTATTTTATTAGTTTCGGAAAGATGTGTACCTAATATATAAAATAAAACAGAAGCTCCCCAAAAGGTTGAGGACCATTTTGATAATAGCCATTTTTTCCCATCGGCCTGACCAAAATGCCAAGAAGAATAAGCAAGAAAAATGACAAGGGCTAGAAATGGTAATATGTACCACAACAAACCCATAAATGACGCTAAAAACAAGTATTTTGCGATAAACAGAGGAGCAACTTTCATATTCCATTTACCAGTTTCTAGCAGATGATCTACTGCCCCATGTGGGATTCCAACCGTAACCAGCCCTATCATAATCAACCCATAGGCTAAATAATTTTGCAAGGCTGAATGGTTGCTTAGTATTAAAAAAAAAATAGTAATAAAAGTTAAAATAAGTGGACGAAACCAAGTAAATGAGAAACTTCTTTCAAATAAGGTGCTTACAAAAACCTTCCAAGGTAATTGGTAGAAAATAGAAAGGTCAGTTGCAACATCCGTTTTTTCATCTAAGAAATTTAAAATTTTTTTTACCTCTACATTTTTTAGCAATGCTTCAAATATGGGCTTCCCCTCTTTTGGCTTGTCTTTTAAAATATCCAAAAGCAACCCATCATAAAATGAGAAGCGACCTTTGTGTGCCTTCGATTTTGATTTATTGAATACTTCGATAGGTTGATTTTGTTTAATTGCCTCAACAATTAGACGTGCTTGGTAATACATATTTTTAAATGCGTAACCAGTACTAGGCTTAATTTGGTAATTTCGTGCCCCCATTGTTACAATCCCTGGCAGTTGTGTATTATTTATTCCAGTATTACTCATGGGAATACAACCTATTTCAATATCTTGAATCGAGTATTTTCCAAAGTTATTTTTTACATAATGATCAAGTAATTCCTCAGCATCTGTGAGACTCATCTTTTCAGCTCCAAAACGTGTAACTTCTACCAGAGCTGTTTTGGTAGAAAACGGCAAAACATAGACAAATTGGGTTGAATCTTGTTGTTCTATATGAAAATCCATGAAACGGAAAGCATTTGAGTCTTTTATTTCATTTTCGGTCTCAATCATCCAACCAACAAAGCTTTGAAAGATATGTGTTTCTCTCACTTGAGCAGTTTTATACACAGGAGGCCTAGAGTCAAAAATATATTTTGCTCTTAATACGCTTCCATTCAGTATTATGAAAGGTCCTTCCTTATCAGCTTTGACCTCATCAACATAACTAATAATTTTTTGCCAATTATAATGCAATGTTAATTGGTGAATCTGATTATATAAATCAATGCTTGAAACATGATTGTATTGGAGGGGCAGTATAGATTGTGTTTTATCTCCCGATAAGACCACTTTATCCCACCTATGAGAAATGAGTGGATTTAAATCTAAAGATATGGGCTCTTCCACATCAGCCCAAAAGCAAAATGTTTTATCTTTTTTCCCCTTTTTATCAGGATCAATAAGTAAAATATTCAGATCTTGTAGTAGATTATTTTGATGAAGTTGCAACAGTAGAAGCGATGCAGAGGCTCCAGTGCCACAGAAAATATAATCATATTGTTGCACAATTATATTGTTTTCAAATGTGAAGAGTTCTTCCTGAATTTATTGTAAAATTGACTTGTGTTAGTTATCAATTTATTTTTAATTTTCTCTTAAAAAAAGAAGAGGAGTCAGTTCTTTCAAAGCACGTACTCCCTATCTCATCTTACTATTGTAAAAATTATTCCTCCGTTCTAGACAACGTGTAAATCACTAAGCCAAAACCAATCTTGTTGACTGCATCGGCAATATTATACACAATATCCATGGCATGAGCAGCAGCAGCTGGGTCAGAAACCAATTGAATTCCAAATAATCCCCCAGGTGTTCCTAAGATATAACCTAATGGATAGATTGCCCAGCCAACCAATACAAACCAGGCTAGTATTCTGGTTGCTTTTGCCACTTGAGGCCCAGCCGTCTGAGCTAATTTGGCAACTTCACCAAACCAAATAAGATAAGCAATGTAAAAGTAAGCAACTCCTGAGACTACACCCCAAAGTACACTATTTGCTCTATCTATTGTTTCTCCAAAATAGCCTGTTACTAGCATTACTAGTGAAGCAAAAATCAATTTCCATAGAAGAGAAATTTTTGCTCCTGCTTTTTTGGTAATAAGATAGAATTCAACGCACATTAATGGTACTGTAAGAATCCAGTCTACATAACGGAAAAAAGTAGGTGATTCACCTGTTGCAAGATTATAGCCTCTCATGTAGTAGTAATGTACTGCTGCAATAAAAGTTATCAATCCTGATACTAGAACTGATGTTCTCCATTTTTGAGATGTATTACTAAGCTCAAGAAAGAAGAAAACTGATGCGGCCATCATAGCCATGGTTCCGATGAAAAACGTAAAGGCTACGTAATTATCGGCTGATATCTTTAAATATTCCATAAGATTATTATTTTGTTTTAAATAATAACCAAACCTATACCTCTTTTTGGGATAAGTTCTTACATCTATTCTTGATAAACTTATGTATATCATACTTAAAAGTATTCTTACCATTATATATTCTTAGAAATACAAAAAACAGTATTAAAAAATACTGTTTTTACTAACATCAAATAGAGAGCATGAGACTGCTCTATTTTACTAAGGAATTTTATTTAGTTTTAACTGGGGAATTTTTGATTATATTAAGTTTCCTTTGCTTGTTTCTCATCAAGTCCGCCTTTAATTCGCTTTAGCAATTCTGTATATTTTCCTTCTTCAAATTTTAAGTTCATGCCTGTATTTTGCAGGTTTCTTAATAATAACCCTAGAATCGCTATCTTAAAGTGGACAAAAAACTAAGGAAAAAACAGTTGTATAGTAATTAGAAGAAATTATAGAAAGTCTTTCCTTAAATATTTAGATTCACCAAATGAAAACTTATAAATTTAAATCTAATTAGATTCAACAATATAAAATTCTGTTTATTAGTATTTTATATTGCATACAATACAGAGTATACAACATGTTTTTATGAATTATCCAGTTGTTTTCAAATTTGGACGATTTTACAACTCTTACAAAATTAGTCTAAAAACAGTACTTTATCTTAAAAAATAGAGATACTGAAAATTTGATTAGAAAAACGTTTATCTAAATTTAAAAAGATGACATCTGAAATACTAAGAAAAAGTTTCTAGAATGTCAATATCTATTAAAAAATGATTGTAATAGAAAAATATACAAACTTAAAAAAGTATTAATAATGGGAAATAAGGATAATACAAATTTATAGTTACCTTTTTTATAATAATCAATACTATTTCTAATACAAAGTACTATAATAGTGAGCATGAGTGGACAGTATATTAAATAAAGGTATATACCTTGATATTTTCTGAGTAGATATCCATATTCTAAAGGCTATTCACGTACAACTATTTGACTTTGAGAATTAATTCCTAATCAAAATGATGTGATATATTTCTTTGAAAATGCTGTGGAAGTTCAAAATTATAGACCTATACACCCCAATCTATTGCTTCTTCCAATCCTAAATCCTTCATATGTTTGATACCCCATTCACGGAGTTGTGAGGCTAAAGGAATGATGCTGAAACCTATTTCTGTGAGGCTATACTCTACTGTTGGCGGAACAGTAGCATAAGGTTTTCTAGTAATCAATCCGTTGGCTTCCAAGTCTTTAAGTTGTGTAGTGAGCATCGTAGGTGTAATGCCTATGACACTTCTTTCCAATTCCTTAAATCGTTTAGGACTTACCAAAGAAAGTTGGTAAATGATTGCCATTTTCCATTTTCCACCTAATAATTCAAGGGTGTGTTGCAAAGGACAAACTTTTTTTTCCATATTCTAAAAAATATATATCTGATAATCAATATTACTACATTTTACAATACTAATACAGTTTTAGTATACTACTTGTAAAAGTATAGTATTGGATTTAAATTTGCAAAGAATCTAAAAAATCATTTTAAATAAATAGAGCATGACAGACAAATTTCAAATTTTTGAGTTAATGAATAATTATATTCTCTCAATTGATAGCCACAACAACGAACAGTTTGCAGATAACTTCACAGATGATGGCATTTATGAAAGCCCTTGGGGTGTTGCTGAAGGTAGAGAAGCCATTATAGGCAACATCAACTATTGGCACAGTTCGGGCATTACTAAAGGTAAACGTCATTTCATTGGTTCGGTACGCATACTTGAAATAAATGGAGAAACTGCGAAAGTAGAGAGTAATTATTGGATAGCTGAAGCTGAAATAGCCCCAGCTATTGTAGCAACAGGTTATTATATAGATGTTGTGAAAAAAGTAAATGGCGTTTGGAAATTAGCATATCGTAAACAAGTGGTAGATTCAAGTTTCAAAATGAATAGTTAAAACTAATTCTTGCTTCACATGAAAATCATTTTGCGAAAAAATAAAGACAGAATACATAAAAAAGATGCTTGGAAAAAGAGTGCCTATTCCTTTGTACCTTATCAAACTCATTTTGGCGAACTTTGTGGTTTTGCTGATGATATTGTGGAAGCAGGGCAAGGTTTTGGTATGCACCCACATCAAAATATGGAAATTACCACCATAGTTTTTGAAGGCAAGCAAGCCCACAAGGATAACACAGGAAGTGAAGGAACGATTGACAAAAATTGTGTACAAACTATGAGTGCAGGTACAGGTATTATGCATAGCGAATTTAATGCTTCGCAAACTGAGCCTTTCCATAGTTATCAGATTTGGGTGTATCCTAAAGAAAAAGATGTTTTGCCAAAACACGAAAAATATCTTTTTAATTCTGACGACAAACTCAATAAAATTTTATTGGTGATTTCACCTGACAAACGAAATAACACAGCAGGGATTAATCAAGATGCATTTTTTAGTTTATTGGAATTGGAAGAGGGCAAAAGCCTTTCTTATTTTATGCACTTGCCTACCAATGGTGTATATATTCATACAGTAGCAGGCAAGGTTTTAATAGAAAACAATGAGCTAAACACAGGTGATGCAATTGGTATTTTTGAAACTGAAAAAGTATATATTGAAGCCACTGAAAACACACATCTTATTTTTGTAGAAGTACCTATGACAAAAGGTGTAAATCTCTTATAATGAAAACTTTAATGCTGATTTTATTATTTGCAACCCTATTTATTTACCACTCAAAACAATACTCTAAAACAATGGAAAATAATCTATTATCAGAATATATTTCGCCTGCTCCTGATGCCAAAGTATTAATATTATTTGGTGGTAATCCATACAGACGAGATGAAGTAATTAGACAAATGATTACACTTTCGAAGGTAAGTATTTATGGTATTTTAAGTGAAGAAGAAGGTATGCAAAAATTGACTGAACTTCCTAAAGTTGATTTGGTGTTGATTGGTGGTAGGTACTCAGACGAGCAAAGAGTGCGGATTCGTACTTATGTAAAAGCCAATTTACCCAATACTTTTATCACTGAACCTGGTTATGATTATGCTTATGATAGCGTTGAGATTTTAAAAGATGTAAAATTGAAGTTACAAATTAATTAAAATATAGAATTCATGGGAACTATCTAAAAATACTTAGACAGTTTCCATGATATAGCTAATAAAATAGTTCAGAACATAGGTGTTTTTATACTTTTTTAGTATATATATTTTTAGATTATTTCATAGACTTTAAAACTGAAACTCCCACCCAATATGAGCTGTAATTACGGGCATTAGCTTTCGTGTCCTTTTTTCTTCTTGATTGATTACTATTTTATTGGTACCCAATACAGGCATCTGTACTCCTGCCCAAGGCAGTAGATACAATCCTAATTTTTTAAATGGAAACCACTGAAATCCGACTTGTGGCGTTAAAACAAAATGATTGGCTTCACCTTTGTATTGGTTTACCTGATTATACAGAAATTGATTCCATTGTATTCTTAAACCTGGTTGTAAGCCTCCTCTTTTAAGTCCAAATCTAAATTGATATTGAGCCTCAATGCCTAATCCATTCCATTGTGTTTCCCAGTCGTCTCCTTCAAAATCATTTGTCAATAGAATAGTTTTACCAAAATTACCACTCCACCTACCCGAATATCCCAAAATGCCCCAACGCAATCTAGGAAACTTGGCTAATCTCATATTGATGTTAGCATCAAATCCTACACCATTGGGCAATGTACCTATCCAGAAAGCAGGGTCAGTTTCTACAGAAAGATAAACTCCAGTGTTTTTTTCAGTATTTTGAGCATAAGTTGCTGATAGTGAAAACAATGACATCATCAGAATTATTATGCTTTTAGCAAGCAGGTTTTGTTTTTTAGCAAGATAGTGAAAAGCATTTTTTACAGCTTCTTGTGAGGGTTTAGGATTAAAACCCTGTTCTTCCCTTGCCTTAGAAATATTGCGAACAGAAGCCCTTACAGGTATTCCTTTTTCTAGCAATAAACGAACTAAATTATTCCCTAAATGTCCGTTTGCACCACTAACAAGTGCTAAGTTATTTTGTACCATATTGTCTTTGCATTAAATGATGATACAAAGTTCTATGGTTCTTCATTAAAAACGCTTCACAAATGTTACCTAATAATTTGCTTTCGTATTCTACTCAAACTTTTAGGATTCATCCCTAAAAAAGAAGCAATGTATTGTAAAGGCACATTATGTAAGACAGTAGGATAATTTTCCATTAACTTAAAATATCGCTGTTCAGCAGTAAGTGTTGCTAAATCTTTGGTACGCTGTTCGTTGTAAATAATAGATTGCTGAAATACCCAAATACTAAAATCTTTGAGTCTTTGGCTCTGTTCCATTAGAACATCTAAATCTTCTTTTGTGATTCGTAGTAATTGAGACTCTGTTATACATTCTAAGTTTTCGGTTGCTTTAGTCTGATGAATAAAATCGAAATAAGCAGTAATGAACCCTGGTGGACAGTTAATATGAGTTGTGATTTCATTACCTTCTCTATCATAATAGAACAATCGTAAATAACCTTCTACAATAAAATACAAGTACTTAGGGATTTTTCCTTCTTCTTCTATAATACGATTTTTAGGTAACAAAACAGGTTCAAAGTATTTTTCACACAATATTTTATCTTGTTGTGCCAAAGAAGATTTTTGACTAATCAGGTTATATAGTTTTTCTAACATTCAAACTTCAAAATAAATGTTTTATGAAATATAAATCTACCTTTTTTAAATACCTTTCTAGCAGCATAAGGCTTACTTGAAGCCTTATGTGCTACAATTTTTCATTAATTTAATAAGTTTTAACCCCTCATACCATTTTTCTATTCATTATCAGTCAATTTTCGTTTTTAGTAATTTTACACCAACTACTAATAGCCAAATGATCCATAAAGTACTCCCAATAAAACCCGCCCATGAAAACACGAAAATATTTGGCATTACTGAGGCAAATAGTTCTGTTTGTGCAAATAGATAAATAAATGAAGAAATGTAACCAAGCCAAACTACCCACTTTGGAAACAATTTGAGTTGTGCAAAAGCAGAAGTCATCATAATTATCCAGACAATAGTAAACAATTGTCCTATATGTTCTCCCAAAACTACACCACCATATTGATGTACAACTTGAAATGCAACTTTAACAGATTCCTTGGTCATTTCGTTTCCTTTTACAAAATTGTTGGCTAAAACAGGTACTACAAAAGTCCAACGTAGTAAGCCAATCATTTGTACTAATAAACTGACTACTCCCAGAATTGTAGCCCAACGAACAAAATAAAATTTTTGTTCTAATTTTTGCCCTATCAGGATGTAAGCTTTCAAAAGTGGCAATCCTAAAATAGCAAATGCCCACCAAGTCCAAATTAGTCGATTACCACCTTCCTGAAATTTTGTTAATATTACTTCTGTTTCCTGCCTCAAAATTTCAGGATAATCAAAAATAATGGTTAAAATAATATAAGGAATAAGTACCCCCAAAGCACCTAAAATGAACAAAATTCCGATTTTTTTCTCTGTATTCATTGTGTTAATTATTTAAAAATTAAAAGCAGTTCCAAATGATAAAGCTCCAAAACGCCAGTTATCATTACCAATATCATTTACTTCAACACGTGTATTGGCTAATTGGTATCCGACCTTTAATTCAATTGCTTTACTTTTAGTTTTGAATGGTGTAAATGCATAACCTACTTCAAATCCTACAACAGAACCTATTCCAAATTGATGAAAGAAATTTTGTTCACCATTGCTGTTGAGATATCTATTTTTGGTAAGAACAGCCGCTATTCCGAAATCGGTTTTGATAAATAAATTACTTTTTTCCAAGGGATAATATTTAGCAGCAACACCTGCAGTAATAAAATTGAAAAAATAGGCTTCTTCATATCCACTTTTTTCGGGATTGGAACTTGTTTGTGCATTTCTTACAATAGCACCTACCATCAATCCTTTCACTTTTTCTATTGGCTTATAAAATCCAATAGAAAAAGTATAGCCTGAACTTCTTGAATAACTGCCCACATTTTTTCTGCTACCCATTTCATCAATATAATATGATTGTTGCTCATCTCTCAATCCTTTCGCTCTAAGTAATTCTTTACCTTTATTGAAAAATGGAAGTACATAACCAATTCCAACTTCAACTTTCGTAGCTTGAGAAAGTGGATTTTGTGCCTTAACTGAAAATATACTTATTGAAAAGACCATAAGTAAGCCTAAAATTATTTTGTTTTTCATAATGTTAAAATTTGAATGAATAGCTAACGCTTGGTGTTGGATTAATTTTGAGGTTTGGTCCTTTAGCTACAAGAGCAATTGCCCCAATTCTTAGGTTCAAACCCTGCCAGACATACCAACGAAACCCTGCTTCAATGCCTAATGCATTTTTATCTTTGTAATCTCTTGTCATACCTCTTAAATAAGACAGTCCACCATAGAATGATGAAGGAATTTTTTTTTCTCCGATAGGAAGAAACCAATAAGTAAGACCTGCTTTTAAAAATTCAGTTGTAATCCCACTTTCAAAGTTGGTAGGATAATATCCTGCATGAATAGAAAATTGTTTACGCTGGTATTCTAAACCAATTGAAGGGTTTCTAAAAGCATTGATGCTTAGAGTGTTCTTAGGAAACTTGTTCTGTGCAAAGGCTACACTTGTCCATACAAGCATGAAAGCCAAAAGAAGATTTTTTTGCATATCGTAAATTATTTTTTTATTACGATGCAAAGATGTTTCAATACAATATCAATTTACTAGACAAATGTCTAAAAGTGAATTTTGATTACACTTTATTTCTTAGTCTGCTCAGATGTCTAGGTGTGATACCCAACATGGATGCGATATATTGTAAAGGTACTTGTTGTAGTAATTCAGGTTCTTCACGCAATACTTTCTCATAACGCTCCTCAGCAGTCAGTGTTATGAGGTCAAATTTTGCTTTGTCAATACAGCATATTTGCCATTCAATGAGTTTAATATAAAAATCTTTGAAGCTTGGAATCTCATTTTGTAAAGTTACTACATCTTTTTTGTCAATTACCCAAATTGTTGCATTTGTCAATGCTCTAATATTTTCCCTTGCAGGTGTTTCTGTCAAATAAGTTAAAAGAGAAGCGACAAAAGTATTTGGCAGTGAAATATATGTGGTTCGTTCTTCTCCAGTTTTCGTAATTGAGTAGTATTGAAATTGTCCAATTTCAATGAAACCCATTTGTAAAGACTTTTTGCCTTCTTTTACGAAATAGCTGCCTTTGTCAAATGACTGCTTTTTGAAGTAACTTATAATTTTTTCAGTTTTTTCACTGTCAAAACTGATACTCTGAAAATAAAGTTTTAATGTTTCCATAAGTTGATTGATATCATTTTGAAATACTGTCCCCTAGATGAAGCACCCAAAAATATGTAGAAAATTATAGGAAAAAAAGTGTATTTTATCCTATAATTTTTACTACAATGAAAAAAAGCAATTTTAGTGAAAGTCAAAAGAAAGCAATTGTACTGGAAGGCGAAAGAGGAATTCTGAGTATAGAAAAACTCTGTGAACAACATCAAATCTCACCAACCACCTATTACAAATGAAAACAAGCTCAAAGTATAGAGCAAAATGAAATAAAGAAACGCTTACAAGCCCTTGAAAAAGAGAATGCTAAATTAAAGAAAATGTATTTGGAGTCTCTATTAGAAAAATAAGTTCTGACAGAAGCAGTGTAGTTACAAGCCCAGAAGTGGAAGTGCTAACTTAATTGTGAGAAAGAGTTAGGAGAACCATAGGTCAACGTGAGCCAAAAATTCTTACTTTTGAAAAATGAAACATAAACTTATCCGTAAAGTGTATGATACAGTATTTAAAATGAAAGCTGTAGAATTGGGTAATAAACGTTCCATAATCACTATAGATTTTATCTATAAATATAAGATATGAAGCTTAACCTTGAATATTATAGTATCATGAGTAGTACTATAGAATTTTTTGGCGAAGAAGTATAAAAGTCCAACCAAAACAACCAATGGCATTATCAAATTGCCAATTTCTTTGTCTACTATGGCATGGCTAATAAAAGCAAACAATAAATTGAAAATGAAACATGCATAAGCCCATTCTTTAAGTGTATTTGGTGTTTTAGGTAATATGATTGCTATTACACCAAGTATTTTAGCTACAATAAGTGGATATGCAAAGTAGTCGGGATAATCCAAAACTTTTGTAACAACTGTCATATACAGTGGTACTACAATCTAAGTAATCAAAGGCATTACACCCTCCATAAGGGTAATAATAATGGTAGTTACCCAAAATATAATTTTATTCTTTTTCATTATAAATTATTGTATTAGTGATGATAATAAAGTATCTAATTGATTTAATCCCATTGTAAAGCCTTCTTTAAAGCCCATTTCTACAACTTTCTCTAAATCTGCTAAAGATTTATATTTTGCGACAATAGACACAAGGGTTTTATCATTTTCTTCAGTAAAAATATTTGTCCATTCTGTTCTTGGCATTTTTGTGTTAATTACTCCATTTTCATCACAAAAAGCATCTAAACCAGTATAGCTCATTTGATGTTCAATTTTTAAATAATCGTTTTTGCACCAGTGAATTTCATTTTCTGGGCTAATCATACAATAAAGCCACATTCCTCCTTCTCTAAAATCCATTGACTTTGTTTTATTTTGATATGGCTTTGGAGCCCACCATTGGTCTAATAATTCAGGTTTTGTCCAAGCGTCCCATACCAAAGATAAACCTGCATTAAACTCACGTTTTACTTTTACTGTTTGTGTTTCTTTGTCAACTATAAAGTCAAATAATAAATTACTGTTCATTTTTTCTGTTTTTTAATTGTTGCTAATATATTGTCAAGTTCGTTAAATCTGTTTTCCCAAAGCTGCCTAAATTGTTGAAGCCATTTATCTATTTCTTTCATCTTATTTAATTCTAGTGAATAATAAATTTCTCTACCTTTTTGTTCTTGTTTCACAAGTTCGCATTCCGTCAGAATACGTAAGTGCTTTGACACGGCTTGTCGGGTCGTATTAAAATTGTCGGCAATGGCGTTTGGTGTCATTGCCTGTAATGCAATTAGGGTAATAATAGCTCGCCTTGTCGGGTCTGCAATTGCTTGAAAAATGTCTCTACGCATTGTTGTAATTAATTTTACTAAAATAGATATAATTAGTTAAGAGGATAGCAAATGCCGTAATTGGAAAAACATATGAGAATTATAATCATCAATGATTATAAATATAATAATGGCACAAATTAAATCTATTGTAAAACCAGCATATGCCAAGCCATGAAGTTAATATTGAAAGTGTAATCCAATACACTATTTTTATCTTTTTCATTTTGATATAGTGTATTTCAATATTACAATTCCACAATCAAATTTTTGTGAATCAGCAAGAGTAAATTTTTGCATTTCGGTAAGCTCTTTAAAAATAGGCATTCCATTTCCTATTGCAGAAGGATTTACACATAAATGTAATTCGTCAATAAGTTTGTTTTTGATTAGAGCTGAAACGAAAGTACCACCACCATAAGCAATAATATCTTTACCTGGTTTACTTTTTAAATTTGTAATTTCTTCAACCAAGTCTCCTCTAGCAATCTCTGTATTGTCCCAAATAGAGTTCTCAAGAGTTTTTGTGAAGACGACTTTTGGAGTTGTTGTAAATTTAATTCCACCTTCATATTCAGGATTTTTAGAGTCTTTGGCAACATTTGCCCAATGCGGAATAAAGCCTTCTGCCAGTTTTCTGCCCAAAACAATTGTGTCTACTGGTTCGGTCAGTTGTCTTACATAATTTAGAATATCTTCCGTCCAAGGAAATGTCATCCAATCCATTTCTCCATTTGTACCTGAAATAAAACCGTCAATGGTCATTTGTACTTGTAATTTTAGTTTTCGCATTTCTTTATTTTTTTAATTATGAAACCAATCAGTTGCAAATATATATGCAACTATTCAGTTTCGCAAATTTTTTTCAGTTTTTTTTCAGATTGTCAAAAAGGTTGGTCTGAGTTGTCAGTTTAGTGTTTTATATTTCAAATACAGAATACGCAATACACTTTTATCAATTATCTAATGGACTTTTTATCTTTTTGATACTTTTTTCAATAAAATGAATGTATTGAACATTCTCAAGTTCAAAAAGACCTAAAGAATCACACCTTTTTCTAGACTTATATATTTTATTAGTAAAAAGGTAGCCCTTCTAAAAGGGCTAAAATTATTTTTCTTAATTAAGAATTGGGTTATTATCAACCAATAATACTTTTTTTAAGATTGCTATTTAGTTGCTTTACTTTGTCCACTCTGTCCAAGGAATAATAAATGGTAAGACCAAAACCCAAACTAAGAAGAACACAGCCATTCCTGATGGATAATTTAGATTATTTTTTATGGCTGGAATAGCAACTACCAAAAGCCAAGACCCTTTATAAATGAGTTGGAGTAATAATATAGGTGAAAATGTCATTGGCAGCCAAAGCCCACAAACTGACAAAACAGCAATAGCCAACCATAAACAACCTATCAAACGAATTAAATCTGTTGCTTGATAACTATTTTGAAAAATTGTAGCTAATGAAAGTTTAGGAAAAAATAGAGAAACTACACCTATATAACCTGCAACTATGATGTTTGCAATGTAAATCAATTTGATTGTTGTCATAATTTTAGTACAAATTAGAAAGTATAACCTACACCCGTTTTGATAACAGGATAAATGGAGTTGTTATCAGCATTGGTAGTTGAGCCAATACCTATTCTGTTGTCAAAGATACAATGTTTCCGATTTCCAAACCTATAAGCATACCCATAGCCTGCATAGGGTAAGAAAGTTATTTGCTCATCTTTGCGTAATAACTTATTTTCTATCAAAGCAACACCTGTAAAAACGTAGTGTCCATCCATTCGATTTTTTAAGAAATATTTGAGATTAACTCCATGCGTATTCACAAAATTACTTTCAAATTGAAGAGTCAAGTTACCAATGGTCTTTACTTCAACTGTTAAGAGAGGTGTGAAAGGGAAAATTAGAAAACTCAGCCGAATGTTTGCTGATGGAGGCTTCGTTTGTCCTTTTGTCATGTAAAAGACAAAAACACAAATAATTAAAAACAAATATCTCATTTACTTTCTGCAATTTTTTTGATTTCTGCCATTACATTAGGCAAAATAGCTCGGTAATTTTTGCCTAACTTTTTGCCTAATACTTTTTTGAGTAAGCCTGTAAACTCCACCTCATGTGTAAAAAATGTTTTCCCATCTTTTACTTCTAAGGTTCGTTTAATAATAAGCCAACCAAAAGGGATTTTGGTTTTGAAAGTGTAAGATTTATTTGACTCTATTTCACTAATTACAAATTTTGATTTTGGTCCTTTATCAGGTATCAGTTTGCCTTTTGTACCAACAGTAAATTCGCCTTGTAAAGTGGCTTCTTTCAGTCCTTTGTCCCATTGTTTCCAATTTGGAACATCCGTCCATACTGCCCAAATTTTATCGCTTGTTGCATTGGTACTATCAGTATGTGAAAAATGATAGTTGGTTTGTTGTGCCTTTACTTGCATAAAACAGAATGTTAAAATGATTAGAAATAAATGTTTCATCTTTTAATGTGTTTAAATGATGATTCAAATTTCTTCATACAAATCAACTTTCTACTGCACCTATGTTAAGTTCGGTTTTCTTTGGCAATTTTTTTTCTAATCCTGCTCAATGATTGTGGGGCAATTCCAAAATAAGATGCTAAATATTGTAATGGAACTCTTTGTAAAAATTTCGGATTGGTTTCTAACAGCTTTTTATAGCGACTTTCTGCTGTCTCGGTTTGTATCTCTTGTAAAATTTCTTCTGTGTAATACTGAACTTCTTGTACGAGTTTACGAACAAATGTATTCCAACTTTTGAGTTCCAACAAGTCGTTAGCTTGTTTCAAAGTAGTCTGCCAAATAATTGACTTCTCTATTGCCTGAATATTTTCAGTTGCTGGTTTTTCAAATGTAAAACTTACTTGTGATGTGAAGCAGTAAGGTGCTTCTGTAAAAAATTTCGTAATTTCATTACCATCTTTATTGATGAAGTAGCGAAGTAAACCACTCTCAATAAAGTACAGGTGTCTACAAATTTTACCTTCCTGCAGAAGTATCTCGTCTTTTTGCAAAATTTGTTGAGTAAAGCAGTTCGAAATTTCCTTCCATTCGGTATCAGAAACTGCCGTATAGTTTTCTATAAATTTTCTAAACTCTTTCAATTTTATTGCATTATTTATGTTGAGTTAATTCTCCTCCTTATTTGGTGAATATCCCTTTAAGTTTCTAATGTTATTATTTTTTAGTAATCTTAGTAGTTTTCAATCTTTTACTAAGACTATTGATTGCCTAAAACCAATACTAATAACAGATTTTAAATCAGTAATAGAAGGATGATGGAATCCTCTAGAAAACTATTGGAGTTCTTTCAATGTTTTAGTAAATAGCTTTTTCCTTTGCAATTTTCATTTTTAGCTTATGTAGAATGAACGTTTTCTATTCTTTCTACCATATTGTTTTGAGTTCCCCAATCATAAATTGTCTCCAGAATGGGCATAAAAGAGGAACTTAACTCTGTAAGACTATATTCTGTATGAGGAGGAATACTCTGATAGTCTTTTTTAGAAATCCAACCATCTTCAATCAACTCTTTAAGTTGCTGAATGAGTACTTTTTCTGAAATATTGGGTATGGATTTTTTTATTTGATTATATCTCAAAGCTCCATGTTTCAACTGCCAGAGGATAATAATTTTCCATCTACCACTAACTGCCATGACTGTAGCAGTCAAAGGACAGCCACTTGTAATACTTTTCTTATTCAATTGATTGGTTGAGTTTTCTTTCCCCATAATTATACTTACTAAATTGTATGTACTGTTAAATTAGGCAGTAAAAATACATACTTTTATCTTTACAACATCAAATAATATTCAAAATTTATGGATCATTTAAAAGGTAAAAAAATTATTGTTATAGGTGGAAGTTCAGGTATTGGTCTATCTGTAGCAAAAATGGCTCATCATTTGGGTGCACTGGTTTGGCTTACCAGCAGAGATAAAGCTAAAGCTTATCAAATTGCTCAATCTATTGGAAACAATGTTCAGGGTTTTGCTTTAGATATTAATGACGAAAAAAACATTAAAGAATCTTTTAGTCACTTCTCAGATATTGACCATGTGTATCTGGCAGCAGGTAGTACTCTGATCACTCCATTAATAGAAAATGATTTAGAAGAATCTATGTTACCTTTGAAAACTCGTCTTTGGGGAGGTTTGAGAGTGGTAAGAGCCATTGCACATAAAATCAATCCTTCAGGCTCCGTTGTTTTCACTGGCGGGATTTCTACTGATAGACCTATTACAGGGGCTTGGGTTTCAGGTCTGGGAACTTCAGTAGCAGAGCAATTAGCTCGTGTACTAGTGATGGAACTTCCACATATTCGTTTTAACGCTGTTTCACCAGGATATACAGATACTCCCATGTGGGATAGCATTATGGGTGAACATAAACATTCTATTTTGAGTGAAATAGCCTCGAAATTACCTACTAAAAAGATAGCAAGCCCTGATGAAGTAGCTTCTGCTGTTTTATTCTTAATGTCTAATCAGGCTATTACAGGAGAGATTATCCATGTAGATGGTGGTGGACGACTCATATAAAAACCTTTAAAACAAAGATAACAAATGAAACTAATAGTAGGACAAACGCCTCCCATATTTAGAACAGAAGATGTTTTGGGAAATATCATAAATTTGACAAAATTCAAGGGCAAAAAGATTTTTATAGCATTTCTAAGAAATACTCATTGCCCCTTATGTAGTTTGCATGTTTATAAATTGAGTCAGAAAGCTCAAAAACTCAAAGAATTGGGTTTGGAAATATTAGTTTTCTACGAGTCTGAGAAAAAAATATTTACCTATAGTGACTTTTTCAAAAAGAATATATTCAACGAACAAAAATTTCATGTTATTTCTGATACTCAACGAATAATCTATGATTTATATGGAACAGAGATTTCGCCTGAAAAAGCTTCTTTTGAATTATTAAAGAAAGCAGGCAGAATAGAACAAGTAACAGAAGCTAATCTTTTGGGTATTCATGGAGATGGTTTAGAAGAAGGTACCCATCCTGATGCTATTCCTGCTGATTTTCTGATAGATGAGAGTTTTACGATTCGTTATATCCACTATGGAAATGATGCTGGAGATAATATTGATTTAAAAATCGTAGAAGATTTTGTATTAAACCCTTAAGGTTTCATAAAAATATGTTTATAAAAGAAAGACATTACAAGAGCTGTTGATGAGTTAATTAACTTAACAGTTCCTAGAAAATTGAGAAGAAGCGTCTGATAAATTTTATCCTGATGATTTAGAAAATACATATTTTTCAGAATATTTTGAAAAGAAGTAAATTTTGAACTTATTTTAATTCATAAAAATATACAGCTCTTTTAATAGTTAGTAATTAAAAGAGCTGTATATAAAAAATCTCAATTTTACTATTTTCTAATACTGAGTTATTTAGGCGTATGTGCTAAAGTATAAAAGTTGGGACAATTATGTCCCAACTTAAATCAAAATTGTCGTTTACTTAGCCTATTACTCTTTTGTCTTTAGCTACAAACTTGGCAAATGCTAACAATGCTCCAGTAACCATAATGTTTCTGAAAAAATTTACCATTTCCAGTTCTTTTTCTCTTGCTAAGTCAGCAGTCATGTTTTCTGTTCCTAATTCTTGTCCCATTGCTCTTGGCAGGTGAACTAGCACAGCCATTAGAATAACATATAAAGCCATTAATGAATAGGCTAATTTATCATATTTGCCAATTATAGCACTAATAATAAAAAGTAAAATACAAATCAAGGTAAAGTAGTTCCAAAATAATGGAAACGGGATATAGCTGGGAACAAAAGAAGCACCAACTTCTGGTTTGCCAAGGTGCAAGCCAACATATAGCAAAAACGAAAGTGGAAAAATATATTTTCCTAAGTTTAAGATTTTGTCCATTGTTGTAAAGTTTAGTTTGTTGGAAATGGAATAAGTGATCTGATTTCTACTGAACTCTTTGGATATTTTAGAATTGGACAAGTTTTGCTCCATTCTTGCACTTCATCTAAATTATCGGACTTACAGATTAGAAAACCTGAAATTAGAACACTGTCATTTTCTTTGTGTGGTCCAACCGAAACACCATTGTTATTTACAATTGTAGCATCATAGTGAATAGGTGCAGTATGCACTAATTTGCCTTGCATTGCGATACTGCCAATCCATGATTGCCACTTAGGCATATCTTCCGCCATATCTTGTGAAGTTGCCAAGTAACCATTGTCAGCACTTGCATTACGGAATAATAAAAGATACTCTGTCATTATTTTAAATTTTAAATGTGAATGATGAAGCAAAATTCAACATTAAAATTTCCATGAATGATGACAAAAGTCGATGTTTTACAATTTGGATTTTAGGCGACTAAAAACATCTTTGTTGATACCTAAATAGGATGCAATAAGTTTGCTTGAAAGCCTTGTCATAAGCATTGGGCGGTATTCCATTAGCCATTTTATTCTATCCAATGCTGTCAATGAAACAAACGTGTTGATTCGATAAACTGAGTTGGCATAAGATGTTTCAAGAATTTGTTTATAGACTTTATCAAACTGTGGAACTGTTTCCATCATTGTTTGAAATGCTTGTCTGTCTATGGCAAAAAGTTCGCAGGGTTCAACTGTTCTGATATTCTCTGTGGCAGGTTTACCACTTCCAAAACTTAAAAGTTCTGAACACCAATTGTCTTCAATTACAATATCTCTTGTCGTTTCGTTAAACTCCTTGTCATAAACATAAACCTGCAAACAACCTTTAGCAATAAAATAAACGTATTTGCAGATTTCACCTTGGTGCAAAAGTTGTTCGTTACGTTTTGTAGAAATGTGTTTGAATGAAAGAAGAACCTTGTCTAAATGATCAAGGTCATTACCAAGTCTGCTCCGTATGTGATTGCGTAAAACTTCTTTATAATTGATGTTTGCATTATCACTCATATCATTAAACTTATGTCTGTTACATAACTCAAATATAAGAGAAAGGAGAGTAGAAATCAAATCTTGTAAAAACGGCGTTAGCTATTTGATATTCAATATATTTACTTATGCCAAGAAATCAAAAAATACAAGTAAAATGTTCTATCAAATATCATTAGTACCTTCATATAACTTTTATAAAACACTATCTACCCATATTCTAAGCTTCAACGGCTCATGTTATGGTAGATAAGGGCAAGCCAATATAAAGTTTTCATTCCAAAACTGCGAAAAATAACAATTTGTAGTAGAAGATATTAGAAATTTGATGAAACATATTTTTATGATTTATTTTGAAAGAATTTATAAAGCAAAATAGCTATATCCATCAAATAAATCAATAATTGAAAAGGGGCATTTTTAGAGTATTTCTGCTACTTTTTTATCAAAGTATTGTTTTTCATAGTTTTGGAGTAAAATACATATTTTTTTAGAATGACTTGTAGGCTCTCAAATAATTTTTGAAATCATTTAAAGAAAACAAGGATGACTTTACATGATAATTAAAATTGCTAATACCTAGATTAATTTTTAGGCTTAGTAAAAATGGAGAATTTGAATTTCATTAGTTCAAGTTTAACACATCTATAAGTATTTAAAATCAATATAAGTAAAATATAAAAGGCTAATATAATTTTATATTAGCCTTTTCATCTACAATATTGTCTTTAACATTAATTCTAATTGTTTGAGCTTTTGTTCGTCCTCAATGGTTTTTATTGTTTGTATCAGGCTTGATTTTAAATCATTGATATTTGAAGACTCTTCAGATTTTTCTGTTGTAGAGTTCCATAAATTTATCAAGTCTTTATATTTTTTTTCTTTTACAATATTGGTTGCTTTTTGGGTAAGGTTTTGGGTTGTATCTTCACCAAATTTCTGAATAACACCAACAGGTACTTTGATTTTTTTATTTAAAAAATCTTCTCTGAACTGAGGATTATTTTCACTTAATTTGTTTAAACCTAAAGCAAATTTTTCATCTCTTTGAATAGTCTTTGCAGAAACAAAATGCTGTTCCGCTAATTTTTCAATAGTTTTTTGCTGAGTGGACATTTTGTCCACTTTGCTTTTATTATGTTGATTGACTCCAATACCTCCCAATTTTCTTTTTTCGGCTGCATATTGCAAGCCTCTCAAATAAGACTTTTGCAATTCTGTTAGATTTCTTTTACCTAACTGATTGCTAATCATCCAATTTTTTACTGCTTCTTTGTCTTCAAATTCTTTTTCTAAGATTTTAAAAGGAATTTGTAACCTTTCACAGATTTCATATCGGTTATGTCCATCTATCAAAATATACTCTTCATCTTTATTCCATAAGATAAGAGCTTCTCGACAACCCTCTGCAACAATATTAGCTTCTAATTTTAGCTTTTCTTCAGTAGAGAGAGGTGGTATCAGACTTTTTAATTCTTCATCAATTACAATACTTTGTTTGATGAAATCCTCTCTACTATTTTTCTGTTCACTAGCTTTCGATAAGATATTAGTGGTTGCTTTGATAAAACTTTTTTTAGTCATAATTTAATTATTTCAAAAATTCTTCTGCTAAACTCATATAATCTGCTGCACCTGTACTATCAGGAGCATAAGTAAAAATATCTATTTGGCTGGTTGTAGCTTCTTCTAAAGCTACGTTTTGCCTTATAATCGTTTCAAATACATTTGAAGGGTATGCTTCTTTTACTACTTTTATCATTTCTTTTCTGACAACTGTTCTATTTTCTTGTGTCAGAATAAAACCTTTTATCTCTAATTTAGGGTTTAATTCTTCTTTCGTTTCATTTACTATATCCACGATTGTTTGCAAACCTTTTACAGACAAATAACTACTCTGGACTACTATCAACAATGCATCACTGGCAATAAGAGCATTAGAAGTAAGAGCTCCCAAACTTGGAGGGCAATCTATCAGTATGATATCGTAGTCTTTCAGAATGGATTTCAAAGCTTTTTTAAGTTTAAAATAGCCATTCATTTCTGTAAGTAGTTGGTGTTCTATGCGAGTATAGTCCAACTCTGCAGGAACTAAATCAAGGTTTTCAGCTATATTGAGAACAGGTAAAGATGTACCATTTAATAAAGCTGTATAAATGCTTTCTTCTGTACTTTCTACACCACAAGCTGTTGTCAAATTGGATTGTGGGTCATTGTCTATCATCAATACTTTTTTACCTTTCAGGCTCAAAGCTTTACCAAGATTATGTGTAGTAGTTGTTTTTCCTACTCCTCCTTTATGGTTTATCAAAGAAAATACTTTTTGTGTCATTCAAATATCACAGATTTAGGGTTATGTTTTTATTATAGCTTTTTATTAAGTATCACAAATTTAGGGTGAACATATCAGGCACTGATTTCTGAAATCTCTCATAACTCTTATCAAATATCACAGATTTAGGGCTAAATTTTTTACTCTCAAATTTAACCCAAAATACCTATAAGTTTTACTTATTAAGAATATTTTTTAATTCATCCTTCTACAAATATCACAAATTTAGGGTGAACATATCAGGTGTATTGATTCTGAAATCTCTCATAACTCTTATCAAATATCACAGATTTAGGGCTAAATTTTTGACATAAAAACCTTGTAAGCATAAGCGGCTTTGTTGTTTATCTTACCATTAGAAACCTGAATATTGATGTCATAGGCTGTTTTAAAGACTTCTTGGTCTGAAAGTTTTGCCATAATCGTTTTTGATTGTTTTTCACTTAACCCCAAACCCAGTAAGGTTTCTGCCACTCGTGTTTTATTTTTAGCATCAGACTCCAACAATAGAGAGGTATCTTCTTTGGTACTGGGCGTGAATCTAAAATCTATTGCTATTACCTTTTTTCCACTTTTCACTTCTTTAAACACAAAAGGCATATCCGAATTGGCAAGTTCTTTTTGAGCATGGTTTAAGATACGAGACTTTAAATGTCCATACTTGTCATATTCACCTTCTTCAAGCCCAAGACTAAATCTTAAATCTTCGAGCAATATAAACCGATGTCCAGTAGATTGAAACTGTTTGAGCATTTCGTAAATTCTCAAAGAATAAAAGCTCTTGAATTTAAGTGCATGTTGCAAACCATACACTGTGAAATTATTTTTGAGTTGCAATAAATAAGGTTTCAAGGCAGGGTCGAAGCGAATTTGCAGAATACCTTTCTTTTCGTAATATGTAGCACTACTGATTAAACCCACTTGGATAACTCTATCTTTTTCTCGAATCTTGACAACCCTTTTTATCATGCTTTCTGTGGCTCGCTGTAAATCTGCATACACAGACTTAGCACTTGTACCAATATCTTCGGCAAGTTCTTTGACAGACAAATAAAAATCCTTAAAATCGCTGTCATCAGGTCTGATAAGAGAAATCATTTTTAAGAATACTCTACGCTCAATGAGGTTCATTTCATAACGTCCATTGATAAGCTGATTATTCTGAACTACCTGAACGATGGGGTTTTGTATTTCGGTATCCATAAGTTATCCACATAGATTATCCACAATTTTAAGAAAAATATCACAATAAAAAAATTTCTGTGATATTACACCCTAAATCTGTGATACTTCCCACCCTAAATCCGTGATATTATACCCTAAATCCGTGATACTTGACCCTAAATCTGTGATATTATCGGTACATGATAAAAATATATAAAAATAAAAAACACGTGATTTTCCAAAATTTTTTGTGATTTTTTTTTAATAGATTAAAAAAAGAAAATTGCTAAAGTAAAAGAGGCTCTCTTTTAAAGAAAAAACAAATAAAAGCTGAGAAAAATATGCTCCAACAAAATTATTTATTATGAAACTATTTATTTTGATACCGTACTTTGATTTTCAAAGTATGGTTTTTTAAGATGCCAATATCAACTATTATAATAGTTCAAAAAACTCAATTTGTTAGTGGTATATAAGTAGACATATAAATTGAACCAGTTTTATAAACTTATTATCAAAAAAACGGAAGAGAAAACAATGGTTTAAAGAAACGGGCGGTTTTTTAGACTGCTTTTTAAGTTCTCAAATAATTTTTTTTAAAATTGGTGCAACCTTTTATATAAAGGTATGTCATTACTATGAAATCAAACTTTAGATGAAAATATATTTGCTCAAATTCTTCCAAAAATTAAGTGGTTTTGGCATTCATAGTTAATTGTTTAGAAAATGTTCTTGATGAATATCTTCTCTTTTTGATTCATTATACACTGTTAGTTGGTTAAATATGAATAATTATCATTAAATATTATTTTTTTCTTTTATAACAAGAATCTCTACTAATTCTTATTCTTATGGCAGAACTCATGGCATTTCTTAGAATTTATCTTTTTAGATTAGAAAAGAAATTAATCTTTTTTACTCATATTTTTCTGTTTTTAGTAATAAATTCTTTTGCCCAACATAAGCAGGGTGGCAAACAAAATACCGACTCATTACGTAAAGCGTATAATGCGGATATGGAAGTGCTTAGCGGTGCGTTTGCAAAAGCCTACTATCCACATAGACCAGCTATTTATTCTTTAAATGAAGACCTGTTTCTAAAAAAGATTGACTCTTTAAAACAACCTTTTTTAGATATTTGTAAAAAGTATACTCAACAATTTCAATTACTCAACAAAAATTTCATCCTTAATGAACAAAGAGATTTTTCGTTTTTTTTTGACAGGATAATATTGGACTACCCATATTTTCATGAAAATCATACAGGCAAAAAAGTAAAATTATCAAAATCAACCCAATCAAAATTAAATCGTCACTTAAAGAATTTTAATAACCCCGATATTCTAACAAGTAAAGATTTTAAGGGTTATGTGGAAGCCTTTTTAAGACACAAATCTACCGTTGAACTAAAAAAAGAGATATATAAGAAATCTGATAACAAAAGACTTGATGCATATTTAAACTTAATTCCAAAATATTTCACAAACCAACAATGTAAAGAGTATTGGCAATATCATTATTTATTTGCCCACCTTGACGACTGGGGAAGCAAAAATATTGATAAAGCTATAAAATCATTTATTTCTACCTGCAAAAACACTACTTACACCAAGATGATTGACAGTATTTATACCGAAAGTAGAAATTCTTACAATGGACATTTAATTAAAACCTACAAAAAAGTGGATGGCTTTAATCTTGACCTTCATATTTTTCCTCCCGACACTTCATATCAAAAAACAAAAAGACCCGTTATCATTTATTTTAGTGGAGGTAGTTGGACAAAAGGGACACCTGAGTGGGATTTTTACAATTGTGCAAACTATGCTAAAAAAGGTTGGGTTGCTGTTGCTATTGAGTACAGAATTGCTGACAGGTATGAAACAACCCCTTTTGAGGCTGTGAAAGATGCAAGAAGTGCCATCAGGTGGTTACGAATGAATGCTGCTACTTATAATATTGACACAAACCGAATCGTAGCAACTGGCAATTCGGCAGGTGGACATTTGGTTTTAACGACTGCAATGGCTAATGAAATAAATGAGAATACAGATAATCTAAATTTTAGTGCATCTCCAAATATATTATTAGTGAATTCTGGTGTTTATAGTTTATATACAGATGGAAGTACTGATTGGATAAGCAAAGGACTTAAGGATAAAAGCCTTGTCAAAAAAATATCACCACAGCATTTACTAAAGAAGGGGCTTCCACCAATGCTAATTATTCATGGTACAAATGACCAAAGTGTGGATTATTTGTCTGCGAAGAATTTTACAGATGCAATGAAGCAAGTAGGAAACGAATTTGAATTTCAAACATTAGAAGGGGCTCCTCATTATATATGGTACGACAGACGATTTTCTGGAAAAGTTTCTACTTTCAGAAGAGAATTTCTGAAAAAATATGGATATGAGTAAGAAAACAGTTGCTAACAGTAGTTTAAGAAATTAGGGTTTAATTTAACGCCTATTCAGTTATAACATTGTTTTTAGGAAGTTTTGCGTTCTCTAACATTTTATTCGCTTTCTCCAATTTTTTTGGAAACATTACTTTATCTTTCAATTTGTCCAAACTCTTATCAATTGCAACAAGAGGAACATTTTTATTAGTGATATTGACTGTTTTCATTTCTAATTAATTTAAAAATTTTCTTTGTGCTAAAAAGCCTTCATATTCTACTCCAACCTCAAATTCTACAAAATCATCACCAATTTGTCCATAAAGATAAAAATCTTTTTTCATTTGGTCATAAAATTTTGTAATTCCCATTCTATAAAGTCGGGTTCTTGCATTTGTGCTCCCTGTTGCATAAACATAAGCATTTGGATATTCATTGAAGAAAGCATAAACAGCAGCAATTACAGTTCCTAAAACTTTTTCAGTATCACCATTATTTGAAACAGACAAGTCGTCTATTTCTTGAGTTTCTGAGTTGTAATCTCCAAAAGCTAAATTAAAAACATTAGGGCTATTCGTATTTTGAAATTCAATAAGTTTTCGTATTGCACCTTTTGGACCTTCACTGATAAATTCAAATCGGGTAAATTCTGTTCCAGACTTTAAATGATATTTTTCAACCTTCATTAGTGTAAATGAATCAAATGCAAATTTACAAAATTTGGTTGAATTTATTTTTGTACTTCCTCGAATATTTGATTTTAAGGTTTATTTCTTATTTTTATGATAGTCAAAGAATGTTTTTTCACTACCCTCAAGATAAAAAAGAAAAAAGCATTTAACATTAAATGCTTACAAAAAATTATTTGAGAACTTACAAGTTACTCTAAAAAAATATGCAGTTTTTTAACTTGAGGTATTATATTTCAATAACCAACAGATATTCGTTTTATTCAAGCTAGGGCATCAGGATTTGAAAACAACTTTGCAATACACTCATATGAGTTAAAAAAGTATCAAAAAGATAAAAAGTCCATTAGATAATTTATAAAAGTGTATTGCATATTCTGTATTATTTTTAATATAAAATACTAATAAACAATATTTTATATTGCAGTATACATTTTGATATAATTCTTTTTAAGAAATAGGTATATTGCGTATATTTAGGAGTTGGAGATTTGCTGAAATTCTAAAAACTTCTTCGCTCAGATTTTTGGAACTTTGCAAATCTACGCCCGTTAGCTGTTATTTTAAATGACCACTGTGGAAACATCAACTGACAAAAAAACTTTGAAATATTTGTCCAATTTTGAAAAAGCCAATCGTCATAGGGTTGTAACAAATATTTTAAACAATTTAAAAAAGTAAAAAAATGAAAGAATTTATGATGATTTTCAGAAGCGAAATCAACGAATCGTTTGGACCTTCTCAAGAACAAATGCAAGGCAACATTCAACATTGGATAGATTGGTTAGGTGGTATTGCTGCACAAGGAAAAATGGCAAGTGCAAACCGTTTGAGTTTTGAAGGAAAAACATTGAAGTCTAATAATGTAATTGCAGACGGACCTTATGCAGAAGTAAAAGAAATTATTGGAGGTTATGTAGTTGTAAAAGCAACTAACATTGATGAAGCCATGAAATTGGCAGAAGGTTGCCCTATCCTTAGCCATGGAGGAAACGTTGAAGTCAGAAGTATAGTAGCAGTTAACAGTTAATT
>LJIE01000005.1:0-6549 GCA_001281695.1 bacterium 336/3
TACGCCTCACTATTAGTATATTGTCTATTAGGTTGTTCCATACCAAAGGGATAGTAATGAAATGTATTTAACTATCCGAAAAATCAATAAATTAAAGAACGTTTTTATCATTACAAAAATAGCAATAAAAAGTAATTTTTACTCAAAAAAAGTATTTTTTTATTGTTATGAATATATATTCAAATATTATTCGAAATAATTGTACTTTTTTTATATTTAGAATTATTTTCGCTTTATACAACCAGTATTTTTTGATGGATGTTTTTTAAACTATTATTTCTTGAACGGATTCTTTATAATAAAGTTTAAAAAAATAGTTTACATTATTTGAGTATGCAAGATAAGATTATTATACTTTTAGATATTTATTTTTGCTCAGAAAGCTTTTGATGGATAGCTTGTATGGCATCATCCATAAAAGTTTGAGCTATCTGTACATATCTGTAAAATTCTTTACTGTTGGGAGCATGTCCCGAAATTTTCCGAACCATATATTCGGGCAAACCCAAACTCAACATGGTCGTAATAGCTGTTCGTCTCATGGTATGGGTTGTAAGACTATCACAGAATCGATAAGATTTTCCTCTACTTTTTTGTTGCGTGATGGGTTCACCTCTTCTATTGCGAGTACGCAAGAGCGGAGTAACCCAGTCAGCCTTTTCTGCAAGTTCTTTTATTTTTAAATTTAAGTGATTTTTAGAGAAGGCAGGCAAAAGTGTTTTTTGCTTTTTATCATTTTTGTATTTCAATAAAATATCTTTGGCATATTCGGGAAGTAAAACTCTTGTTGCTGTTTGAGTTTTCTTAGAAATTACCTTCAAATAATATTTATCTCCTGTTTGTTCTAAATTGTGAGGATATAGATTCATCAAATCAGAAAACCTTAAAGCAACAGTACAGCCAAAAACAAAAATGTCTTTGATGATTTGTAAATCGGAACTAAGACTCGCTTCAAAATCTTTATTATAAATTAAGAAATTTAATTGTTCAGCACTTAGAACAACTATTTGTATTTCTTCTTTGGGAACATACAAAAGCTTATAAAAACTACCCAACGATATTCCTTTACTTTCTTGGAAATATATTAGGCTACTTCTGATGATTTTAGAAATTGTGCCTACATAATTATCGTAGTATTTTAAATCATCATAGAAATAATCAAGAAGTTTTTTATAGATCTTCTTCCAATAGTTCTGTTCAGTCTTGATAATTCGTTGATTTGTGGTATTGAGAGCTTTTACCCGAATTGGTATATTTTTAGCTTGTTCAAACTTTTGAAGAGCAAGTAAAACAAATTCATATTGTTTGATAGTTCCAATTCTAATCTTACTACCATTTTTTTGTAACCTTCTACCT
This sequence comes from bacterium 336/3, assembly GCA_001281695.1. NCBI lineage: Bacteria > Pseudomonadati > bacterium 336/3. Next base: position 1,357 of record LJIE01000005.1, read on the forward strand.
TTTTGAGAGTCATTGATAAAGGTTTTCAATATATCAACTAAAAACCATTCTAACCTTTTCTTAGAAGCCATAAGTAATAAATTTATACTTACCACAAAAGAAACAAAAATATGTTAATTGAAAAATTATGTCTGTAAAACGTATATACTTTAAATATAAAAAAAATACTATTTTTTTAAAATCACGAAGGTAAGAAATCAGTATTTGTTATAAAAAATCTATAAAATTTTACAATTAAAAAAGAAAAAATCCAATAAAAATTATTTATCGGATTTTTAATATAAAAAAAATACTATTTTTAATTTTTAAGCTAATACCTACAAATCACTTGGTCTGTTTTCTAAAAATCTCTTGTAATTTTGTTCAGCAACATAAAGATAAGTAGTTGCCATTGAAGCATGCCTCATTTGAATGTTGACATAGTCTATGGGCATATTCTTATCTACCATAATTTGGGCAGCAGTGTGTCTTAGACATATAGGTTTATATTCTGGAAGATGCTTTTTTACTATTTTATAAACTTTTCCGTGAGTCATTTTTTCAAATAAAAATCCCTCTTTTCTTTCACCAATAAATTTTTGTAATAGAATGCTTGTAACCTTAAAAATTCTAATCTTTTGTTTTTCTCCTCTGCCAAAAACTCTCATAAAACCATAGTTTGTATGTAATTCTATATCTTCTACTAGTAATCCATTTAATTCACTTGGTCTTAGTCCCTCATAAGCTTGTAAAGATATAACCAGTTTTTCTTCTAATGATTCTATTTTATCCATAACAGCATCTCTTTCATCTTTGCTTAGAGTCTTGCTATAATATCGATCTTTATTTACTCTATAGCTTCTTGCAGATGATAGATACATGAAACTTCTTTTAAATTGTAATGTTGTTTCATCCTTTAAATCATCTCTATCCATTAACCATCTTCCAAAAGATTTTATGGCAGCTAGATATACATTGAGTGTAAATACGCTTAGATTATTTGATAAACACGTTTGACGATACTTATTGAAGGATTCTACACTTAATGGTATATTCCTTTCAGCTAAATAAATAAAAAAAGAATGTAATATAGAAAAATATGTTTTTTTTGTTTTCTCATTAGTCAATTCACATTCAGCAATATATTTTAATAAAAGTGGGTGTTTACTTTTATTGTTAGCTGGTTTTTTTAATTGATACCAATACCCTTTTAATTCATTTTTTTCACAAAATTTCCTGAAGACATTTAAATAAGTTACGCCAGGTTGACTTTTGTATCCTCGTATTCTCATAAATTCTTCAGTAGAGGCTTTATTTACTATTATTTCATTTTCAATACAAAATGTTAGGAATTTCCTGAGAAAACTTATTTTTTTAGGGTCTTCTTTTTTTAACGTTTGAGCATATAAATTGATATTTTCATCCAATTCATGCTTTTTTTCATTATGTATATTAATAGAATCCATAACTTATTATTTTTTAAGATTATCCATCATTAATATCAAAAGGCATTTCCTTTAAGAAGTTTGCATAAACATATTTTTTGATATAAATCATTGTGGTTTCAATGTCAACATGCCTTAATTGACGTTGTATATATTCACTATCTAACCCTTTTTCAACCATAATTTGGGCAGCAGTATGCCTTAAACTATGAAGACTTAATTTAATTTTATTTTCTCTAGCAAATGGTTTTAAGTATGGTATATCAACTAACTTATATAAATTTTGATAGGACATTTTATCAAAAAGTTTACTTTCTTTTCTTCTTTTATTTCTCATGAGATATTCAATTAACACTTGTTTGGTTTGTGGTAGTAACCATATTTCTTTTGGTATATAACAACCTTTTCCAACAACTTGAATAGTGTTTCTTCCAAAATCTATATCTTTTAATCTTAAATTACATACTTCAGAAGCTCTCATCTCCTCACAAACTTGAAAGCTAAAAGCCAATTTATGTTTAAAGTTGGTCATCTTTTTTAACAATTCACTGCATTGATCTTTGCTTAAACTATCTTTCCAGCAAATATTAGGAGGTAATTTGTATCTTTTGATTGCCAATATTTTTATAAACTCTTTTTTTCGAGATACTCTTATTTGTTCCATGAGTTCTAAATCTTTGAGCAACCAATTTATAAAAGATTTAATGCTTGCCAGTACAGTATTAATAGTAAATAAACTCAAACCACGACTTATGCCTTCTCCTAAGTATCTTAGTACTGTTTGACTGGTAAAACTCTCATTTTTTTCTAGTAGGTATCTTAAGAATGCATTTATATTATTTTGATAATTGACCTTAGTTCTTAGATTTCTGAAATCATTCTGAGCCAAATATTTCAAAACCAATACATGCTCTCCTTTAAATCTAACTTGGTTATCAAATTCAATAATATTATGTTGTGTACAAAAATCTATAAAAAAGTTTAGTATATTTATTATTGATGGGGCTGTTATTTTTTCTTTTTCAATAAATGCTTCAATAGCTAATTGTGATACTTTTAGGTTACGTTCTACACAAAAAATCATAAATTTTTTAGCATAACGAGTGTATCTATTTTTTCCTGGTTGTAAGGCAGTCCTTTTCTTATAAGCATCTAATATCTCATAAATAGGATAGCAACTATTAATTCTACGTTCGATATTGACAATATCAAGCCACATAAAATTTTATCACTTTAATTTAAATATACGAAAGTGGTATGATACTTTTACTAATAATTTGGTTTATTTACATTATGTTATAAATAAACAACTCATTAATAAGCTTTTATATTTAAAACATATAATATGATAAATATGTTTTTATCATATTATACATAGAATTTATGGAGAAAATTATTTCAATTACAAACTATAAGAGTGGAACAAGAAAAAAGGGAAGAGCAAAACAGGTAGATGCTGAATAAATTAGGTATCACAGATGAGAAAATTGTGAATAAATTCTTTAAATGGTCAGACCAATAAAATTAAAGTAAAAACTAACCCTGCTGAGTTATTACTAAAAACATTAGACTTACTATAGCTTCAGAGATGTTTTACAGGAATATTTAATTTATAAAAAGTAGTTTTTAAGCCAAATAAAAATTTTCCTGAACTCTAAAGCAATAAATTAAAAAATGTTGACATCATTAATACTTGCTGTAAATTTAAATTAAAAGAAAAACAGTTGGAATTATGAATTAAAACGTATTATTTTTACGCTAACACTAACCCCCATTTAAACCTACAGTTTAAATTACTCACCTAAATCTGTTTAGTGTTATGGTATAGTTTTCAAAGCTCAATATTAACTCCTCTATTTTTTAGTCTATTAATAGACTAAAAAATCATTCATTTTAGAAAATTTTGATTTTTATACTCTGTTTAAAGGTATAAAAATGATGCATATCATTTGTTTCAGAAAAATTCATAGAATTAATTTTTCATGAAAAACTTGAAAAATGATAGTCTGTTGTTGCAACCAAAGAGACTAACAATATCTAAAACTTAAAAAATAATGTTTGTATGAGAATTCATGAGTTTAATAATATTCTTGGTATGATAAATAGCCAGGATGAAACCAATTTTAAGTTAGGACTTTTATTACTAAAAGGATATCCAAAAGAGTTTGAGTCTTATTTTGGGGTCTCTGTAGCCATAGGAGGAAAACTTATCTCTTTTTTACGCTCAGACTCAATAAGTGTTTTTGGGTTAGAGTTTGAAAAAGAGCAGTGGGATGTTAATATGCCTCTATCAGATATAATGGAAATTCATATCCATGATAAATGTGATACTAGTAGTTGGAGCATCCTTCATCACCTTCCATCCCTTAAAATTCTAAAATTATTCGATATACCTAAATATCTTAAAAAATTAGTATTATTTCAACAGTTGGAGCATCTTGTTTTATGTGGACGGGATTTAGAAAAATACCCTGAGAGCATAAACACTCTAAAAAAGCTTAAGAAATTGGAAATCAAAACCACTTCTTTAGAGGAAATACCTGATGGGATAGGAAACCTTGTTAATCTTAAAATACTTGAAATTTCTAACAGTTACATTGAAAAAGTACCAAAAACAATTAGGAATCTGACAAAACTGGAAACATTATTTCTCATGAATAATAAGTTGAAATCTCTGCCAGATATTTTTGAAAATAAGATAAATTTAAAAAACTCGTATTTATCAAGAAATCGACTCAAAATGCTACATAAAGGTGATTTCTTTAAAAATTTGCATCATTTAGATGTATCTCGAAATGAATTAAAAAAGTTGCCAAATGACTGGTATTATTTAAAAAAATTAAGAAGTCTTAATTTGACGTTCAATCATATAGAAAAACTTCCTTCAAAGATTGGAAACTTTTCCAACTTGCGTGAGGTGCATCTAGGTATAAATAAGATAGAAACGCTACCTAGCCTAACTAAGTTAAAAAAATTAAGAAAACTACATATAGAAAAGAACAGACTCAAAGAATTGTCATCTTCAATAGGAAACCTTCATGAATTGAGAGAATTAACATTAAATCTGAATCAACTTACAATGTTGCCTAAAGCTATTTTTAAGTTAAAAAAATTAAAATATTTGGATATTGAGTATAATAAAATTGAACTTGTTTAACATTTAATGAATCTAGAAAAAATAACAATCATAGCTAAAATATTAAAACAGAACCAATGTTTAGCAAGGTATTCATATCTAATCAAAAGAGCTTTGAAAGCATCCATCCAAGCAAAAGTTCTTTCAATAACAAATCTTCTTTGATATAGCACTTCATCAAAATGATGACAAAGTTGATTATTTTGTGTATTTCTTTTATTAAAATCAATATTAGTTTCTATTTGATACTTTTCACAAGTTTTTCTACAAATATCATTATCAAATCCAGCATCAGCATTCAAGAACAAACCTTCTATGGAAATATCAGCTTTTTCAAGCCAAACTATCAGTTGTTTAAAATGTTGTGAGAAATGAAACATGTCATGATGATTTCCACTAACAGGTTCTGAAATAGCTATTAATATCCCCTGATTATCACATAAATATACTAAATTAGTACTTGCTTTGGAATGTTTATGATTAAATCCCACTGCTTGTCCACCTCTGTTGGCTCTTGTTTTTGAACCATCTATCTGAATACTAGACATATCCAAATACTTTTTATAGTGCTTCAACAAATAAACCCACAATTTTTCCCATGAACCATCCTCACACCAGCGTTTGAAATGATAA
>LJIE01000005.1:6559-51436 GCA_001281695.1 bacterium 336/3
TAAAAAAATGCCTCATGGAATAAATAAATTGGAAAATATATATTCAATCAAATTAAAAAACAATCCTATTGAAAAATTGCCTGAAAGTATGAATTCTCTCAAAAAATTGCGTTTTTTGGAATTGCCGACAGAATTTTTAGCAACTATTCCTATTGAATTGCCCCAACTGAGAAGTATTAATGGCATTGCACCTAGCAAAATATTACCTTATATTTTGAAGAAGAAAGGTCTAAGAGCTGCGATGAACTTATTACAGGAAAATTTTTATGATGTTGGTTCGCTTTTGCTTAAAAATTTTTATTCAGAGGACTTTTCTAAACAATTCTGTATGGATTTAAATGAATGGATAGATGTCATAGGTTTATTTAGTTCTCTTAAAGATAACTATAGTTTAAAAGAGGATGAGCAATTACTTTGGAAAAAAGGGATATTATTTACAGAGATAACACATTTAACACTATTTGAACAAAAAGAAGAGTATTTTGAAGCCTTTACTAAACTTACTAATTTATGTTCTATCTATCTCGATGGAACATATTCTACTTATACTCTTAATATTATACCAAAGAGCATAAAAAGGCTTCAAGTATTGAGAAAAGTAAGCATATATAACCACCATATATTTGAAATACCCCAAGAAATTTTTGAATTGGAAAATCTTGAAGAATTAAACCTTAAAAATAATTATATATCTAAAATACCGAAGGAAATCATTAATCTTAAAAATTTGAAAAAGCTTAACTTACAAGGAAATCGAATAAATAATGTGTCTGAGGAAGTAGAAAATTTCTTGAATGAATTGGAGGATTATATTTGTTAAAATTTATCACTTTCCTTAAACAGTTGAAATTCAATAAGAATATTCTTTTTATTGGATTTCAATTTGGATACCCTTTATTTTATTCTTTCCAAATTTTATGTTCTCTTTATCACCTTATTTATGTAGGTAGATTCTAAATCTGAATTGTACAACGAGTGATTTATTTTATATTGTCATATGGTCACTTTCTCTGCTCACACTCAAAAGTCCTTGAATGATAATTGGATTATGAACAATAGTCAGCTTGAAAACCCCTTTTTTATTATTCTGTTTCAGTTGAAAAGCCAACCATTCTTTTTGGTAATATATCTAGAGTCCTGATGTGTAAAGTTCGATACTTCTGTTAAAAAACTATCTCCTGAAATAGTGTTTCGAATGGAATAGTCAGTTCGTCTATTATAAAATCCAAAAGCTGCTGCTTTGATTTTTTCATAAATAAATCAATTTGCACATATCAAGGCTTATTTGAATTTTCCTTGTTTAGATAATGGCACTATTTACGATTTTCTATGAATTTCAAAGAAAAGTTAAATGGATATGGTCTACAACCTCTTCGGAATTTCTTCTAAAAACAGTTTATCAACTTGTTTTTTTATATAAATTTGTGTGGTTTGGTAGTCTGTATGCCTTAGTTGTTTCTGAATATAATCTTTATCTATTCCTTTTTCTACCATGATTTGAGCAGCAGAGTGTCTCAAGCTATGTAAGCTTAGTTTAGTTTTTTTTTCTTTTGCAAAAGGTTTTAAGTAGGCTTTATCAACTATTTTATAGAGTTTGTGATAAGACATTTTACCAAAAATCAATCCATCAGAACCAATAGTGTTTTTACTTAGATATTCTACCAATACTTCTTTGGTGTTTTCAAAAAGCCTGATTTTATCAGCCACATAACGTCCTTTTCCTTTTACAAGAATAGTGTTATTTTCTAAATCAATGTGCTTAAGCTCTATAGCACATACTTCAAAAGCTCTTAAACCCTCAAATACTTGTAACGAAATGGCTAGTTTGCTCTTGAGTTCATCTGTTTTAGCTAATAGCTCATCTCTTTCTTTAATATTCAAGCTTTCTTTGTGATAAGTTTCTTTAGGGATTTTAAATGATTTCATTTTCAAAATATTCGCCAAATCTTTCATCTGAATATCATTAATCTCTGATATCAAGTCATTTTGATCAATGAGCCAACTCACAAAACTTTTAATACTGGCAAGTTTGATATTGAGAGTAAATACACTCAATTTCCTGACCAGCCCTTCTTGCAAATAATCTTTAAGCGTTCCATAACTAAATCCTTTGTTCTCTTCTATTAGATGCCTAAAAAAAGCATTAATATGATTGAGATAAGTTTTTTTTGTATTGACATTTTTAAAATCTGTTTGGGCAATAAACCTTAAAATAAAAGGATGCTCTCCTTTGAAAAGTTTCTTATAAAGGAAATATTCTATTTGATTTTTACTACAGAATTTAACAAAGTGATTGATAATACTTTTCAGAGAAGAGGATAAAATATTTCTATGAGCTAGAAATTGATTCAAAGCAATTGGAGACATGCTTAAATTATGCTCTATGCAAAACATCATAAGAGCTTTGGCATAACAGGTGTATTTAATAGTCTGTTTTTTAGAAGATAATTCTTTTTTATAAGAATCCAAAACTTCAGATACCAGATACTTGTGTTTATTTTGATGAATTACAAGATGATTATTTTGAAAGATATCCATCACATATATATTTTTTTAAAGTTAAGTAATATTTCTATATAAAGAAATTCAAATTACTTTATATTTAGAAATATTTTAGATAAAAAATATATGTAGTAGATTTTCATACACTAAAAAAAAGCAACCTTATTTAAGAAAGTTTATGTTTCTCAAATAAGGTTGTAAGAATAAATTGACGAACGTTTTATTGTGAAGGTTTAAATACTACAGTTTTAGGAAATCTGCAAGCAAATGTTCTCCTATTTTGTAATTCATTATTTTTCTTTCTTTTTTAATTTTTCCTGTTTAACAACTTTTTCTTGAAGTTTTATTGTCTTTTTAACAGGTTTAGCCACTTTTTGTGGAAGAATGATTTCTTGTCCATTTTTATAAAACTTTTTTTGAATTGGGCTTTGCTTTCCTTGTTTATAAACATACAACCAACCATTCTTTAAACCATTTTTATATTTCCCTTTTGTGAGGGTGGAATCTTGAGCATTTAACTCTGTAAATTTCCCATTTTGTATTCCTTTGATATAAAATGCTGTTATCGTTTTTTTATCTTGAGAGTAATCTATATTTTTACCATGTAGAAATCCGTTTTTATAATAGTTTTTATATAAAAGCGTTCTCCCATCTTCAGAGAATCTTTCTACTTTACCATTTAATAAGCCATTTTTCCAAGATTCAATACTTTGTAAATGTCCTGTTTGTGGATACCACGATTTCCAAACACCTATTTTTAAGCCATATTTTAGATTGCCCTCCATTAAAATATCTTTATTACTAGTTTGTAGTAAATAGGTTCCATTCAAAAGCTTCCCACTATATCCACCTTGTGTGTTTTTTAATTTTCCACCACTATACCACCAATAAAAGCGTTCTTTTTGGGGTTTAATTTCTTTAGGTTCACCAACAACATGAAAAATGATAACAGAATCACCACTTGTAAGTGTAATTTTTTGGGTATTAGTAGCCTCTTCAAGCATTTTAGATAATTTTTGTGCTTGAAGAGAGTAACTTACACCTATTAATAACCATATCAATTTGAATAATTTCATGGTATTTTATTTTTTGGAAGTAGAATCTTTTTTGATAGTTGTATTGTTTCCTACTCTATCAGCTTTATATTCAGCATTTAAACCTTCTAATACTTCATCAGTAACATTATAAGCATCTTTGGAATAAGCTATTACACCAGCCGAAGAAAGTACCAAAACCATTCCATAGCCTTTTTCTTTTCCATATTTTTGGATAAAAGCATCAGCTTTTTCAAGTACTCTTTGGGATATTTTTAAATCTTCTTCTTCAGATTTAGCTTGGATGACTTGCTGATAGCGTATATATTGGTCTCTTTGTCTTGTAATCAGAGTAATAGACCTTTTTCTTTCATCAAGACTCATTTTAGCTGAATCTGTTCTATATAAAAATATAGATTTATCCATTTCAGATTTTAAGGTGTCCAAGCTTGCTTTCCAATTATTTACTTTTTGGTCATAAGTTTCACGAGCATCTTTCATGGCTAAATAACCTGTCATTAATTTGCTGGAATCAACAAATACAATGTTTTGTTTTTGTGTAAAGTGTAAAATATAAATCCCTATAAGTCCTGCAAGCAAAATGCTACCAAAAATTACTGTATTTCTGTTCATTTTTTTATGATATGTTTTTTGTTTTGATAAATAATTTCTAAATAATCTTTTTGAATACCTTTTACCTTCACCCCATGAGCCTCTGAGCCTTCTTTTAACAAATGCTGCTTTCCATTGATCTGAATAATAGCCACTTTACTACCTACATCTTTATTTTCAACAAGACCTTTATATAATATCTGTGCATCTTTTGGGGTAGAAGATTTTTCTAATTTTATTTCTTTTTGAGGTTTAATAGGCTGATAGTTATATTTAGGCTTTTCATAAGCAATAGGAGTACTATTTTCAGCATTTGCAATATAGGAAACATCTAAAAAAGGGTCTCTATAATTTGCTAATAGCTCAATTTTGATAGAATCATCTTCTACTACATTCTTTTTAACCATTTGATTAGATGATACATTTGTATCAGAGGTGTCATCTCCAAACAAAGTATTTGCTAACTGATAAATAATTGCTCCCCAAACCAATAGGACTGCCACTAATAAGAAAGGGGTTAGTTTTTTATTCTTCATTATTGTATTCTAAATTGCCTTTGAATAGAAAGAGGACTTTTATTACCTGCTCTATCTATAGATTTTACAGCCCATTTATATTGTCCAACTGTTAAGCCCATTGCATTTGTAATATCAAAGCTTGTATTGGTTACAGCTTTTGGGAAACCTGATACAATTTGGGAACTATTATTATAGACAAATAAACTATCTACATCTACATCTGTTGCTGTTCTACTCCAACTTAATGTGATTGGATAAGTTGTAAATATAGTGTTATCAGCAGGGTTTACGAGATTGGGAGTAGTAGGTAATGTAAAATCTAGGCTAAATCCAAATGTAGCAGACTCTTTGAGGCTTACACTATTGAGTGCAGTTACTTTCCAAGTATATGTTTGTGAAGTATTTGCAAATGTTTTGGTAAAAGTATTTGTGTTTGTAGTAATCAATGTATCAAATTTTGTTGGAGACAGTATTTGGAATAAATATCTTTGAGCTGTGGGCAGCTTTTTCCATTCAAATGTAATGTCTTGCGAATTTGACAAAGTATTGTTAGTAGGTTTAGTCAAGGCAAATATTTGATTTGATAAATTTGCATTAGGGCTTATCCATAAATTTCTTGTAGCCCATTTTGTTGCATACCCATTATTAAGAGCTTGCACTCTCCATTGAAATCGTCCAGAATCAAGTTCTACTTCTAAGGTTGTGTCTTCTATTATTTTATCTTCCCAAAATTTAATAGGATTGTCAAAGTTGGGGGAAGCAACTTGTACTTTATAAGATTTTGCACCATCTATTGATTGCCACTTGAGAGAAAGTGATGAACTTTCTACTAAGGCACTATCTGTTGGTGCTACTAAAACCACATTTTTGTTGGTAATATCAATTTCTATAATTTCACCACATCCCCATAATAAAAATAATACAAGGATAATAATCCAACTAGTTTTCATTCTTTCTATTTTTTAAATTTTGAATATATAGATAAGCGTACAAATATTGAACCCTCATTCTTCTATCTTCTTCTGTAACAAACTTTACTGAAGCAAGCATCCCCAAAGATGTTTTATACTCAATTGTATATATAAGTTTTAATAAGTCAATAAAATTACCTCTAAGCTTAATTTCTTGCGTTTCTATGGATTCTGTTGCTTCTTTCTGAAAAAATGATTCAGGAAGTGATACCATTACTACATTATTCTCTTTACAAAGTTGTGTAAGAATATTTAATCTATACTCATCTTTACTGAGAGAATCCTGTCCAAACTTTTGCATCTTTGCTTCATAAATTCCTAATTGTTTTTTCAAATTTCTTATTTTTTCAGGAGCATTCTGAGAAAGTATTGCTTTTTTTTCTAAACCTTTATTTTGAATGTATAGATCAAGGGTTTTGCTAAAAGATAAAAAATAAGCCAAAATAACAAATAATATACTTCCTATTATAAGTAATTTATTTTTATTTCTATATGATTTTAAATCAAACATTTACAAAGTAATTATGATTTCAAAATTAGCATGTTTTTTAGCATTATCATAAGTATAATTCTTGTTTTCTACTGATTTTATCCAATCTATTGTAGATAATTTTTGAATCCATTGATTGAAAACAACTGCTTCTTTGGATATACCTTTCAATAAAATCACATTGTTAGTAAATTGATATTTTTTATCTTGTCTTAAAATGAGATCATCTACAGGGTTTATGAACATCTCTTTGAGTATAATACTATTTGGTACACTTGATGCCAACCTATCAGCATAGAAACTATGTTTACTATTACCTAAATTATAATTTTTGACTAAAATTTCTTTCTCTTTTAAGTTCTTTTGTAATTTCTCAATTTGTTCTAAAGTGGATTTGTTACTGCCAATTTGCTCATTAAGTACATTGTTTTTTTGTTGAAATTGATAAAAAAGCAAAAAATTTATCAACAAAGTTATAAAAAATGTAATTAATAAAGTTAAAGATATATTCTTGAATCTTTTTTTGGCTTTCCATTCTAAATTGTTTTCTTTAACAGATACTACATTTATTGTAAATAAAGCTTGGAAGGTATCTATTAAAAAACATAAACCTGTTGCATAAGCCAATAAATAAGTGTTTTCTATAATTTCTTCTCCTATTGTATAGTTTTGTATTTGATTGTTTTCTTGGTATTGATAGCTCTGAACAATATCATTCTTGATAGAAACATGACCATTTTCTAGAAAAATATCTTTATTTTGCCACTCAGTTAATATGGAAGATATGGTATTACAAATAAAACCTCCTAAACACAGTTCAACAATATATACTCCTTCTTTTCCTGCATCATTTAGTAACGAATCTATAGTTTCCTTTCTAATAATAGATAAAAAAGCTGTTTTCCCTAATTCTTTGTTATATAGTTGAATGTAAAAATCTTTTAAAACTATATTGGGAATTGCATTATTAGCAATTTGCTCTATTGATAGTCCCTCTATTTGGTGGTTGATAGTCTTATTGATGATGCCTTTGCCTGTAACACAAATAGTCCAAGGAATGCTCTTACTTTCTTCTTTGAGACACTTTTGCCAATCTGTATAGACTTTTTTATGATGTATAGATATAGTATTTTTATCAAACACCAAATGACATACTCTAATTGATAATCCACTATTACCAAAGCTTATCTCTACACCCAAAATCTCTTTAGGAGATGTAAAAAATGATTTCATTGGATTAATGGATTAAAGTAGGTTTAATAAAGACTACCAACTTGTTTTTTTGCTTTGTTTTGGTTCTAGAACTAAAAAGCCATTTTAAAATTGGTATTCTTGAAAGCAAAGGGACACCCGAACCAGAATTAGACTGTCTCGCTTCCTCTAAACCTCCTAAAACTATCATTTCCTCATTTTTTACTCTGATTTTAGAAGTAAATTTTCTAGTTGCGTTTCCTGGAGGAGCACCATTCACTGTTGGAGGAATAAAATCTGAAAATTCAGCAGATACATCAAGTGTAATATTCTCATCTTCTGAGACTTTGGGATTTATTTTTATATTCAAGTCTGCATTAACCCTTTGAAATCTTTGTGTAATGGTTGTAATAGGTGTAACACCAGGATTAATATTTTGAGTTTGTTCAACATAATAAACAGACTGACCTATTGTAAGATTAGCCTCATGTCCATTTAAGGTTGAAAGTTTTGGTGTAGAGCGAACTTGTAGATTTTCGTTAGTTTCTAATGCTTGAAGCGTAAGATAGAAATTAGAGGTTACTCTGCCAATATTGATACCTGCCCCACTACTTAATGTTGATAAAAAACGATTAATAGCTTTTGAACCTAATGTAAAATCTAATCCTGATAATATTTCACCTCCTGTTCTGACTGTGCTATCAGAAACGCCAGCTTTTATGCCTGTTTTAATAGTATTCCCTTTCCTTATCTCAACTACAATTACTTCTATAAGTACATTTTTTACAGGTTGATCTATTGCTTGTAAAAACAATTTAATTTCTTGAATTTGTGGACTACTCCCACTCAAAATAACAGCATTCAATTCTTCCATTACTTTTATTTCTACCCCTTGTTTGAGTTCTTTAGGGATCATTTCATCTATTTTTTCTGAAGGGCGATGAGCTAATTTCACAAGACTTACACTTCTAAAACCTTCTGAAACACGCTCTCCTATTAAATAGACCCCTTGCGAAGTTTTATAGGTGTGTGCTGTTCCTTGTAAAATAAGAGAGAGAAAACTATCATAAGTAATATTCTTTACTCTGAGTGTTGTATTACCTTTCACATCTGAAAATAATACATAATTGATTCCCAACTCAGAAGAAATCATTTTAATTAAATCTGCTATAGGGGTATTTATAGCATCTATATCAATAAAGGTATTGCCATTTTGTTTGTTTATCTTTAAAGATGCTCCATCAGCTATTTCTGTTTTCTTTTTAGAATTATTAGAAGAAATATTGTTTGTTATTTGTTTCCCATTTTTATCTATTTCTCCAGCAGGCAGTTCTAAAATATATGTACTATCATCTGTTTGGGATAAAACTAATCCATTTGTAAGAGCTATCTTTTCTAAGCCTTTCTTAAAAGGCATTTTTTCTACATAAGCTGATAGAAGTTTAGGTGGCACACCAGAAGCCACCAAAACATTTTTATGTGTTAATTGTGTGATTTGTTTAGCAAAAAGGCTTAAACTATCATTAGCCAAATCTACAGAAACCCAATCTTTAATATCATCATAAATAAGTTTTAATTTTTTGGGGCTATAAGCTACTTTTTCTTGTGTAGGTACATATTTTACAAATGATAAAATATTGCCAAAAAACCTAATATCCAATTCATACTCTTGACATAAATACAACAAAATATTGATGACACTTGCATTCGTAAAATTATTGGTTATCAATACTTTTATATTAGGGTCAATACTGATATTAAGATTATGCGTTTCTGCAACACTACGCAAAAAATCTTGTATAGGAGCATCACTCACAGAAAAATTAGCTAATTCTTTGAGACCTTTATTACCTGTGTTTGCTAAATCGTTTAGTTTTTGTTGAATTTTCGCTATTCTTTCAGTATAATTATTTGTTTGCCCATGTGTATAAATAGGCAACAAGAATAGAAATAAAATACAAACTCTAACCCAACAATATAGGATAAACTTCCTCCAAAGAAGTTTCTCCTTTTTCGAGTAATTCAAAAGCATTATCTGCTAAACTTTTTATATTTTTTTGTTCTAAAATATTTTTTATGTCAAATTCATTACTACGTATAGATTTTGATAAATCCTGATCTATTAGTATAACTTCATAAATGGCTCTTCTGCCTTTATAGCCAGTATAAAAGCAATGTTCACAACCTTTAGGTGTATAATGTTTAGTTATTTTTTTAGGAGGAATATAGTTTCTGGGTAATTTAACATTAGAATTTTCAAAACTCTCTTCTTCTTTACAATTATTACACAAAAGTTTTATCAATCTTTGTGCAACTGTTAAATTTAGAGTATTAGATAATAAGTATGCAGGGACTCCCATATCTGCTAGTCTCTGTACTGTTCCCCATGCTGAGTTAGTATGTATTGTAGAAAGTACTAAGTGTCCTGTAAGAGCTGCACGAATAGCCATTTGGGCAGTTTCAACATCTCTAATCTCTCCAACCATGATAATATCAGGGTCTTGTCTTAAGAATGTTCTTAAAGCACTAGAAAAGTTTAAACCTATGCTTTCCTTTAACTGTACCTGATTGATACCCTCCAAGGTATATTCTATGGGATCCTCTATTGTCAGTATGTTCCTGTTTTCTTTGTTGAGATACTTTAAAGTTGCGTATAAAGTTGTTGTCTTTCCTGATCCTGTTGGACCACTAATTAAAACAATACCATTTGATTTTTGAACACCTGTTAAATAATTCTCTAATTCAATTTCAGACAAACCGATATTTACAATATCCAAATGGCTTGCATTATTACCCAAAAGACGCATTACTACTTTTTCACCATAAAGAGTAGGTACTACAGATACCCTGATATCAAACTTTTTATCTCCATTTTGAAAGAATATTCTACCATCTTGGGGTAATCTTTTTTCTGCTATATCTAAATTGGCTAATATTTTAACACGATTAATTAGAGAAGGATAATCCGTTTTAATAATGACATAACGTTCAACCAATGAACCATCTATTCTTATTCTAATTCTACATTTTTCTTCATAAACTTCAAAATGTATATCACTACTTCTCAATACTTTTGCTTCTTGAACCAAATCAAGCAAAAAATCATTGCTTTCTGTACTGATAGAACCTTTACTTAGACTTTGTTTATCTTCTTCTTTAAAATAGTATTGAGATAAAGTTCTTGAAATGATTAGAGATTCTGTAAGTTCTAAGAGAACTTTTTTCCCGAATAAAACTTCTAATTCTTCTTGTATTTGAGAAATATCATTAGATTTATCAATAAAAAAACATATTTCATGGCTGTGATTATAATTGGGTATTATTTTATAATGCCATGCCTGTTCCTTTGATATGATTTGTATTTGTTCTGGAGAAAGTGATATAAATTGATTATAAACCATATAAAGTTTTCAAAGTAATATTTTCATCTCGACACAAGTCGCCCCATAAATGTAATAAATTCCCTAAGATCAATATAAAAAGCAAAAAAGCTTGAAATCCTGCTAAAGGAATTAATTTTTTATTATATTTTTTTGCAAAGCTACACAATAAATGTAATATCAAAGAAAATATTAGACTAAAAGGTATAAATAATATAAAGTTAAAAAATGAGAACTTTAGTGTAAGTATTGTTACAAACAATATGTCACCCAACCCTATAGCATTTTTGATGCCTTGTAATTTATTTTTGATATAAAAATAGATAGTTATAAAAACTGAAATTAAAACTATCAAGAAACAATTTAATAACAAATCTTCCCAAAAATACCAACCATTTAATATTATAGATTCTGTAAAGCTTATAAGAGCCAAGATAACAATAAAGATGATAGAGATTGTTCTTTTTTGTAGGTCTTCAATAAAAATGATTAATAGGATGATTAGATATATAATATTTAAAAATAAAATCATCATTAGTCTTTCACTACTTCTTTTAGATTTCCTTCATGATCTATCTCCCAAACATTCATTTGACCATCTCCATCAAAATCTACAACAGCTGTAGCTTTTGCTGTAAATGTTGTTTTACTTGCTCCTATAACTTCTATACGATAATTAGCTTTTCCAGTATCTCCGTCTCCTGATAATTTCTCTTGTTCAAAGCCTATATCATCTAAGCTATTGGAGTATTTGGCATGCTCATAAAAATAAGCTTTTTGTAAAGAGTGAAGATGCTGTAAAGCTTGTTTTGCTTCTAAACTTCTGGTTTTACTTATCAAAGGCATTAATACAGGTAATGCCATGAGTATCAAGATACCAATAATTACAAGTACTACTAAAAGCTCTGTAAGTGAGTAAGCAGGTAGTTTGTTTTTTTTAGAAAATATCAAAAATTCTAACTTTCTCAAAATCATAGTTTTTGTATTTTAATTGTCTTTTTAATAAAACCATCTTCAATTTGTAATAGATACATTCCTTGTGGAAATTGATTTAATTCTATGGCAAACTTGAATATTTCTGATGAAACGGTTTTTTTGCCAACCTTTAAAGTCTGCCCTAAAACATTTCTTAATGTCCAAATCAATTCATTAGAAGTTGGGCTTTGTATTTGAATATTTATTTCATTTAAAGTTGGATTGGGTGATACACTTACCTCCCAAGGCAATATGGGCTTTTTTATACCTCTACCCTTTACTATAAATGAAGAATCTCCTTGTGTTGCATTACTTGAAATTTTAATAAAACCTTCATAACTTTCTTCTTTTATAGGCGTAAATTCAATCTCTACCTGTTGAGTTTGATTTGATAGAATATCTCCTAACCATTGACCTTTAAAAACTAAAGAGTTGGATGTGATACCTTTAATTTGAAGGACATCTACACCTGTATTCTTAATTCTAATAGTTTTCTTACTAGATTCACCTATAAATACATCTCCAAAATCTAAAATGTCTGTTACATCCAAAATAGCTTCATAAGCAATGATATTTAAGGAGTATGTTTTTGTGGAAATACACGCTTCTGTACTTGCTTCGACTACAAAGTGAAATACTCCAAAAGAATTCGTTTTTCCACTAATGATACCAGTAGATGAATTTAAAGTAAATCCTATGGGTAAATTTCCACCTACAACAGACCATGTTATATTTCCAACTAAGCCTGTTTGTGAAATATTCTGAGTATAATCTACATATTGTTTTGCATTTGAAAGAATACTAGGTTGTATCTGTGTGTTTGGACAATCAATAGCTATATCATAAACCTTAGTAATAAGGCAGTTACTATTGTTTTGAGAGGCTGTAACTGTATAAGAAGTTAAAGAACTTATGTTTGTAGGCATTCCTGTAACCATCCCTGTGGTTGTGTTTAGACTCAATCCAGCAGGTAAACTGGGAGCAATGGAGTAAGTTAAAGGTTGTGTATTACCAACCACACTTGCATTGAGACTATAACTTACACCCACAATTCCAAAGTTAGTATTTGGATTGACAAAAGTTAATGGTGGACAATTAACAGCAAAAGTATATGTTTGTGAAATACTACATGCACCACTGTTTTGGGAAGCTGTAACTGTATAAGTTGTGTTGGGTGTACTTGTTGTAGGAGTCCCTGATATTAATCCAGTATTGGTATCTAAACTTAATCCAGATGGTAAACTTGGGATAATTGAATAAGTTAAGGGTTGTGTATTGCCTGTTACACTTACATCAAGATTATAATTGACACCTACAATTACTGTAGAAGCAGATGTATTTGTAAAAATTAAAGGTGGGCAATTAATAGCAAAAATATAAGTTTGTGATACGCTACATGCACCATTATTTTGAGAAGCAGTAGCTGTATAAGTTGTATTAGGAGAACTGATTACAGGAGTCCCTGATATTAATCCAGTATTAGTATCTAAGCTTAATCCAGCAGGTAAACTTGGAGTAATAGAGTACATTAAAGGTTGTGTATTGCCTGCTACGCTTGCATCAAGGCTAAAACTTGTTCCTACTACTCCATTACTCACAGATGTATTATTAAATGTTAAGTTAGGACAATTGATAGCAAAAGTATAAGTCTGAACCTTTTGACAACTCCCTCCCAAGCCTTGAGAAGCAGTAACTGTATAAGTTGTATTAGGAGAACTGATTTCAGGAGTACCTGATATCAATCCAGTATTGGTATCTAAGCTTAATCCAGCAGGTAAACTTGGATTAATAGAATATGTAAGAGGTAATGTATTTCCTGTTACCCCTGCATCAAGATTAAAAGGTAATCCTACAACACCATTGTTCACTGATGTGTTATTGAATATTAAATTAGGGCAATTAACAATAATTGTAAAACTTTTTTCTAGCACACATACAGCACTTGCTTTTACTTTAAACTGGAATGTTCCTATTGTAGTGGGTATTCCTGATATTTCTCCTGTACTGGTATTAAATGTAAGTCCATTGGGCAAAGAACCTTCTGATAAACTCCAAACAGGTGAGGTTAAATTAGTAGTGAGTGTTTCACTGTAAGACAAACCTTGAGTTGCATTAGACAAAGTATTATTTTGAATTGTACCAGCAAAGTTAGAAATATTGAAATCTAGAAAAGTGCCATTATTTGTCATATTATTATCTAAATGACTTGATAATAAGATAGAACCATAAGCTCTAAAATTTCCAGAGGTTGTAGCATCTCCTTCCAATGTCAAGGTTTGTGTTGCTCCAGGAGCAATAGATGGAATGTTCCAGTATCCAGAAGACATGTTATAAGTGCCACTACTTAAGCTATGAGAAATATTAGAAAAAGCAACTGGAAAAGCTCCTGTAGCAACTATGTTATTCACAGTTTGGGTTCCATGATTGGTAAGCGTAAAGGTAAGACTTATTCTAGAGTTTTTACAGGGATTGGTGTTAGAAGTGGTAACAGATATTCCTATATTAGATTGTTGTGTTGGGGTTGTTCCAAAAATCAAAGCTCTATCCATAAACCTACCCACAACAAATAATCTACCATACAAATCAAAAGCAGCATTGTAGATTTCAGCCATATTTTTGTTATCAATAAAACCGTTAGGATGATAATAAGTGGATGTACTAAAATCTGCTTGTCCTAGCACCACATCAGCAGGTTGTCCATTAGTGGTGGGAATGGAGTTATATACTAAAGCTCTATTATTGGCAAATTCCCCTACCACCAATCTTCCTGTAGGAGATACAGTTACCCCACTAGGCTTATTCATTAATGTGGAAGATGTACCAGATGTAACTGTATTAAAGTCTGCTTGTCCTATAACTATATCAGCAGGTTGTCCATTAGTAGTCGGTATTGAATTCCATACCATAACACGATCATTATTTGTATCTGCTACAAATAATTTTCCATCAGGAGATATGTAAACCCCCCAAGGACTTTTAAGCTTACTACTTGAAGTACCAGCCTCATTACTATTAAAGTCAACTTGTCCAATGACTATATCAGCAGCTTTTCCATTGGTAGTAGGTATTGTATTCCATATCAAAATTCTATGATTATTTCTGTCACTTACAATTAATCTGCCATCTGGAGTCACATATAATGCTGTTGGATATCTTAACTTGGTGCTTGAAGTTCCAGCACTATTTGTAGTAAAGTTTACTTGACCAATTACAACATCGGCAGCTTTCCCATTCGTAGTAGGGATCGTATTCCATATCAAAATTCTGTTATTGTAAGAATCAGATGCTAATATTTTATTTCCATCAGGAGAAAATGCTATTCCATCACAACTAGTCAAATAATAGTCAGCAACCATTACTTGAGCATCACAAAAAGTATTTGAGAATTTACCCAATACTAAATCAGAGGGTTGTCCATTATATGAATATGGTTGTGTCCAGAGTTTAACTTTACCATAACTTTGTTCATTTGCTGCAATAATTCCTTTAGAACTAATAGCAACATGAGTTGGGCTTTGAATATTAAAAATTTCACAATCATTGCTTGTAGAAGTAAAATCTGGTCGTCCAAGCACCATATCAGCAGGCTGAAAATTAGTAAGAGGTTGTTGGCAGTAGGCTTTACTAATACCCCAAATAATAGTTATAAAGGTTAAAAATAGTTTCATATATTCAAATATTAGATATATGATGCAAATATACAATAAAGTTTTCAAAAATATAAAAATGGAATAATCAATAGTTTAAGTACTAAAACAACCTTATTTGTTTTATATTCAAAACTATTTTCTTGAAAAAATAATGATTCCAACAAAATTTTTAATTAAAAAACATGGATTTGTTCTAAAAAACTGTTAAAGTAGCCAAAAAAACACTTTGTAGCATTAAAATAACAGTTTAGAACATTTATTTTCAAAAGTTATCAGTTTATAACATAATAATATAATATGTTTTGAAAATGAAAACAAGTGTTTTATAAAACCCAAAAAGATACAAATTGGAGCAAGAGTTACCCTTATTTATGCTGAAATCCTTGAAATGTTCTCTGAAATCAATGAAGATAGTATGAGTGAAACTATTCAGTTTACTTTAGAGAAATATTTTAACCCAGAGCTTCTTAAAAACAAGAAATCCAGTCTATTATTAAGAAAAAAGAATTTAGAAACTATTTTAAAGCTAAATCCTGAGGATGAAAATATCAAGAAAAAAATTGAATATTTTGAAAAATATATAGCTAAAATGGAGGTTTTTATCAAGGAACTTTCTACTCCACAAAAAAATAAAGAAAGATTATGAACGCTAAAAGTTTGAAAATAAGTGAAGAGAGTAAGAAAAACTTAGATGCTTTGTGTGAATATCACAATATAAATATTGGTGAGGCTGTAGAAACAATGATAGCTTTTTTTCATACAACCCACCAAAATCCTAAGAATTATAAAGACCTCAAAAGTGAGTTATCTAAACTTGTAGAAAAACAAGTAAGTACTCATCAAAATACTATTATTCAAGCGATTAGGTCTCATAAAGCAGAAGAAATAGCTAAAAAAGCTAACAACTTATTCAAAAAATTTAAAGAAGACTTAGAAGAGCAAAGAACAAGTGTTGGTTATGTGGGTACAGTCGTTTCTGATACTATTAAAGTTTACCTAAAACAATTTGACACCTTAGAAAAAGAAAATTCTACTTTTATTTTTCCTGTAAACAAATAAGAATCAAAATATTATAAAATATTTTTAAAGTTAATTCTACTAAATTATTTTTACTGAATATTTAAGTATTTTTGGTAGAAAATATATTGTATATATTATCTGTCATTATTTTATAATATAAAAATTGGTGGAAATTATAAATTTATATAAAAAGTAGTAAGGGATTAAAAAATCATTTTTTAATCCCTTTTACAGTTATAATCTACTTCTCATAGCTTCAAACATTTGAACTAATGTAGATTTTAAATCATATTTGTAACTCCACTCTGGGTAATGCTGTTTAAACTTAGAAACATCTGAAACCCACCAAATATGATCTCCAATACGATTATCTTCAACATAACTATAATTCATTTTATTTCCTGTAATTTCTTCACAAAGAACTATTCCTTCTTGCATAGAACAGTTAGAAAAACGACTACCCCCAGCATTATATACTTCTCCTTGTCTTGGATTCTGGTAAAAATGCCAAAACATATTCACCAAATCCCAAGAATGAATATTATCTCTTACTTGCTTACCTTTATATCCAAAAACACTATAATGATTACCTGTAATAGCACATTTCATCAAATATGATAGGAACCCATGTAATTGAGTGCCAGAATGTTGAGGACCTGTCAGACAACCTCCCCTAAATACACCTACATTCATACCAAAATATCTTCCATATTCCTGAGCTACAACATCACCAGCTACCTTAGAAGCTCCAAATAAAGAATGTTTGGTTTGGTCAATACTCATGGTTTCATCTATTCCATTTTTATAATAAGCATGGTTTTCTGAAATTTCCCAACGAGTCTCAAGTTCAACTAATGGTAGATAGTTAGGAGTATCTCCATATACTTTGTTAGTTGAAGTGAAGATAAAAACAGCTTTTTCAGCGTATAGCCTTGTTAATTCTAAAAGATTAAGCGTTCCGTTGGCATTAATCGTAAAATCTGTGAGGGGCTCTTTGGCTGCCCAGTCGTGGCTTGGCTGAGCTGCTGTGTGTACAATGAGTTTTATATCACTACCATACTTCTTAAAAATAGTTTCTACATCTGTATAATTACGAATGTCTAAACTATAATGTTCATAATTATCTACTTGTTTTTGAAGGCGTTCTATATTCCATTGAACAGAGGCATCTGTTCCAAATAAAGTTTGTCTGTAGTTATTGTCAATACCAATTACTTTATCAAACTTTTGGCAAAAAAAATTAACAGATTCGCTTCCTATGAGTCCAGCGGAACCTGTAACAATAGCTATTTTCATATTTTATGATTAATTTAATTCTTTCTTTTTAAAATCTCCTCTAGAAAAAAACTTCTCTATAAGACAATACAAAAGTATAAAAAAGTATCGACTTCCCATCTCTTTAATTTTAAGTTTAGAGACTCCATATTTCCGATTTGTCCAAGAATTTGGCAAAACTGCATAAGAATAGCCCCTTACAATTGCTTTTAAAGGTAATTCTAATGTGAGATTGAAGTGAGGAGATAAAAATGGTTTTAAGCCTTCCATTGTTTCTCTTTTGTAAAGTTTAAAAGCATTTGTAGTATCATTATAACGCATACCAACAGTAACTTTTACAATGAAATTAGCTAAACGATTGATGATTTTTTTTACTTTGGGGTAATCTATTACTTTTCCACCTTTCATAAATCTGCTTCCAAATACACAATCAAAATTTCCATCAATCATTTTTCTATAGAATTTGACTAAATCTTTTGGGTCATCAGAGAGATCTGCCATCATAATTGCCACACAATCACCTGAAAATCTTTCTAAGCCATATCGAACCGCATATCCAAAACCATTAGGACCTTTGTTTGTATAGTATTTAAGTGTAGGTATTTCTTTTGATAATTGTTCTAAAGTTACCAGAGTATTGTCTTTGGAATTATCATTTACCACAACTATTTCATGTTCAATTTGCTCTTGTAAAAGCTCTTGGTAAACATCTTGAAGCGTTTCCGTGATAGAGCCTTCTTCATTATAAGCAGGTATAACAATGCTTAATTTCATATTTTTTATAACAATAATTTTTTTAACTGAATTTTGATGGTACTTTTTATGCCTTTTGGTTGTGTATTGACAATTTTAAATGCTGTAATATTAGGATTTTCTTTTCCTTTATAAACTTGCAATGCCAAAGCTTCTAAATTATCTAAAACTTGTTTATTAATTAAAATACCCTCTTTAGCAATTGTTAGAGGCAATCGAAAAGGATGTTCTATACCATTTTCAAATCGTAAATAAATAACAACGTGAGGTGGTTGGAATAGCAAACGTCTTATTTTACCATACCAATCATGTTGGATATCTGCAAATAAATATATTAAATCATCCGTTTTAGGTATTTCAATCCATTGATTTAGGGTCAATGTATCAGATTTAATAGTTTGCCATTTTAAAGGTTTTATGGTCTTATTTTTTTTTAGTAAAAATGGTAAAGCAGATGATTCTTTGTTTTCTAAATATCCTATATTTTTATAATGATCTTCAGCTTTTTTATCTTTATTGATTTGTAAATATGCACTTACTTCAGCAGAGTAATTATTTCCATAAATATTAGCATCAAAATTAAAGTTTTGGTAATAATCAATTTGTCTTTTTTCTTTACGTCCAAAAGTAAGAAAATGATGTAGGGGACTTCTCGCAACACCTTTTTTTATTAGAGAATCAACATCAGAATATTTTTCTAGATATTTCTGAGCATCAAAATTAAAATGACTAGGCAATACTAGACTGTAATTTTGTAATAATGCAGTTTTAACACCTACATCATCCCAATATGGGTATCTATCATCAATGCTACTATTTCTATAAAAAACAAATTCTGGGGCATTAGAAGAATAGTATTTTTTTGTATTTAAATCAATAAGATATTTATTTTGAACTGCATACGATTGCATGACAGGACGTGGCGTATATTGGAGTTGATTATAATATATATTTGCTATATCCCAAGGTATTATATCAACAGACTGCTTTCCTATTTTATGAAGTATACTATCTGATATCTTTAAATGCCCTCGTAAATTATTGATTTCTTCATTTTTTTTCTGAGTATGTTTTTCTTCACTTAAATAAGAAGTATATCCTTTTATACTAAGAAATTTATGGTCTATCCATCCCCAAATTCCTTTATCAAATGAAAATAAATCTGTTTTTTGTAGTCCTATTAAAGACACAACTAAAGCTATACAAGTCGTTGTTAAAGCAAAATATTTATATATAGTTTTTTCAGAACTAATGTTCCAATAATGTAAAATAGCAAAGATACTTACAAAAGAAAAGAATGTTACATAATGTGGTTGGTCTGCTCGAACAAAAGATTGTTTTAATAAAACAAAATATATAAGCAATTGTATAGCAAATATCCATTTTAGAAAATGATCTTTCCAAAGAGTTTTGTAAAAAAATACGACCGTAAAAGAAAAATATAAAAACAAACCATTATAACCTAAATCAAAAAGCCTATCTGTTGGATTTTTGGGAGGAAAATCCAAATACATCACATCATTGTAACTACTAATGGTTTGGAGATTGCCTATAGTATAATTCCATAAATCAACACGATAAATAAGAGCAATACCTATCATCATCATTGATAATATACCTAAAGAGAGTAGTAACCATTTTATACTTATCTTTTTTAATAAAGCAAAATATCCCAAAGAACTAAAAAAAATAAATAAGGCTATCACTCCATTACTAACTTTAATAAAGTAAATTATGCTGGTTAGAATAATTGCTTGGATAAGAAAAAATTTCTTTTGTTCTTGATAGAAAAGACTTAAAAAAAAGATTTGTAAAAATATAAGCAAACTGCCTTGTTCTAAAGTAACGACAAAATATCTTTCTGAGAAAAGTATAACTACACCTAAATATAAAATTAGATAATGATAAAATCCTTTGTTTTGAGACAAAAAACGATGAAAAAAAAGAGCTAAACTTGCCATTATATAGATATCTAGTAAAGCAATCAACCATGGATTTTGAATGATTGGTAAACGTAAGGTAATGGTACTTAAAGGTCCATATGTAAAAACAATATCATTGCCAAAAGATAAGCCTTTTTCAACAGCCTGATAAATAGCAATTTGCCAAGAAGGGTCTATATGAAACCCCATTGGGTTGAAGAAGTTATCAGGAAATATGTAAATTATTAGGAAAAAAATAAATGAATATTTAAAAAAATACTCATTATTTTTAATGAACCAACTCTTAAAAAAATCAAATGTCATAATATCTTAATTCAAAATGTTTTTTAAATCAGTTTCATTGGTTTTTATCCATTTAAAAATATCTTGAATAATATCTTGTACAGAGATAGAAGGTTTCCAACCTGATAACTTTTCTATTTTTTCATTATCAGTCAAATAAATTCTTAAATCTGCTACTCGGTTTTCAACTACTTTGGTTATATCAATCTTGTTTCCTGTTACTTCTTCACAAACTTTTGTGAGTTCTTGTAGGGAAATACTAGTTTCTAAACCACCACCTACATTAAAGGTTTCACCATTTACTTTATCAAAATGATGGATTTGCCAATCAAGTAAATGAAATAAATCTTGAATATGTAAAATATCTCTCACTTGTTTTCCTTCTCCACCATAACCAAAATAACCTAGTTTTCCTTTCCAAAAATGTCTTGCTACCCATAAAACTACTACTCCCTGATCAACTTTACCCATTTGCCAAGCTCCTGTAAGAACGCCACAACGGTTAATAACTGTTTGAAGTCCAGCTAATTCATTGTATTCTTGAATTAATAACTCAGAAGCTAGTTTAGTTGTTCCATAAAATGAACGACTGCCCTGAAGTGTAAAATCTTCTGTAATTCCTTTTGAAGAAACCCCTTTTAATATTTGACTATCTGACCATTTAAATCTTGTCGTATCTTCTGTAAAATGAACATTTTCAAGATGTTTGATAGGATAAACTCGACTAGTAGAAAGAAATATAAACTTAGCTTCATTTTTTTTTGCAAGTTCTAAACAGTTAACTGTTCCAAGTAAGTTATTATTAACGACTTGTTCTACTGGAGATGTAATGCCTGCTAAAACAGATGGTTCAGCAGAAGCATCTATAACTACATCAAAACCTTCTAATTCTACTAAATCTTCTTTATTACGAATATCACCATGTATAAAATGGATATTATAAGCTTTTAAACGAGGTAAATTGAGTTCTGAACCTCTACGTTTTAAATTATCAAGGCAAGTTATTTGATAATTGTTATATTTATTTTTGAAATAAATTGCAAGATTTGAACCTGCAAAGCCTGCCCCACCTGTAATCAGAACTTTCATAATTTATAATAGAATTTGGTTGGACAAAATAATATTAAATCTATTAAAATAACAAGTATTTACTAATATAATTAAACAATTATTTAGCTTTTTATAGTGATTTTTTTATAATAGTCTAATCATTTTTAAAACATAAAATTTTGTTAGTTAATATTTTAAATAATTAAAACATATTATTCATATTATATGTTATTTATGATTAAAAAATATTTGTCATACAATATGTTTTTATCATAAAATATGTCTAATATTGCTTTTGCATATAATATGTTATTTATGAATTACTCATATTATGTGTATTTATCATAAAGTTCATATAAAACATATTATACACATTTTACATAATTGTCATATCATACATAAAACTTATGGGCAAAGTCATTGCAATTACAAACTATAAAGGTGGTGTAGGAAAAACTACCTCAACTATTAATTTAGCTTATTTTCTTGCTAATGAACACAAAAAGAAAGTATTATTAATAGATTTTGACCCTCAGGCGAATCTATCGTATGGTTTTGGAATAGAAGATGATATTGAAAATAACATTTATTCTGTTCTTCGTAATGACTGCAAATTAGAAGAAGCTATTATTCACAAGTTCAACATGGATATTATTTCATCCACTCTTGATTTATCAGTAGCTGATGTAGAATTTAGTGGACGTACTATGCGTGAGTTTATTCTAAAAAAGCTATTAGCACCCATTAAAGATAATTATGATGTCATTCTTATTGACTGTCCTCCAAACTTGGGATTACTAACCATCAATGCAATTGTAGCATCAGATTATTATCTCATACCATTACAAGCAGAGTTTTTTGCATTAAAAGGGCTTACAAAACTTGTAGATGCAGTAAAAATGATAAAACAAGAAACAGAATGTAATATAGAACTCATAGGTGTATTCTTGACTCGTTATAACCCACGTAAAACACTTAGTAGAGATGTTCTTACACTTGTACAAGAAAATATGGGTAATAAGGTTTTTGAAACTTACATACGAGAAAACATAGCCCTTTCAGAAGCCCAAAGTTTAGGATTGCCTATTGCTGTTTATGACGAAGAAACTGAAAAACAAAATAATGGAACAGAAGATTATCAGAACCTTACCAAAGAATTATTGAACAAAGTTAAACTCTAGGAAATATGAATAAAGAAAAGAAAGGTTTTCTAGGAGCTCTTAAGAAAAATATATCATTCACAGATGAAGTACAAGAAAAAGAAGTTCCTCAAGAAAAAACTATAACCCATCAGTCTAAACAGGAAACTCTCAAAGAGACAAAAAAAGTAATTCCAAATGATGTTCAAAATAACTTGGAAGTTCGTACTACACTGGTTTTAGAAGCTTCTTTATTTGATCTTATGGAGAGAGAAGCCTATTGGGAAAGAACAACTCTTAAAGATGTTCTAAATGAAGCTTTAAAGGTTTATTTTAAAGAAAAAAATTATGACCCTATCCCAAATGGAAAGAGAGTTAATAAAAGAGGTAAAAAAAGAATTAAATAACTTTAAAAACGAAAGTCTTAAAAGAACCTAAAAAATAAAAGCAAAAAAATCATCACAATTTGTGTATTTGTTATATATTTATATATTTGAGAGAGCTTATAATATCTTAATATACAAATAGATATGAGGTCTAAAAACTACCTTTTATAAGTTAAAAACTACCTTTTATAAGTCTAAAAACTACCTTTTATAAGCTAAAAACTACCTTTTATAAGTTAAAAACTACCTTTTATAAGTCAATCGACTACCTTTTTTTGTAACAGTAGTTTTTATATGTATTTTTTTATTATATATTGCTCAAAAAATAACATCATTATCATGGCGAAAAACAATTCAGTTGAAATTAGGCAAAGTAATGCAATAACCACAGCAAGATATGATTACTCTGCTTGTCAGTTGGATATTATTTTCTATTTACTCTTTAAATTGAAAAAAGATGATGTTGGTACTCCTGAGCTTGAATATACTATTTATGTTCGTGATATTGAGAAAATTACAGGCAGAACATGGAACTATCAACAACTTCGAGAAGCTACTGAAGATTTAGGTAGAAAAATGTTTGAAGTAGAAGATAGCTATTCTTATAAACAAATTTGGACATTTCAGAAAGTAGAATACATCAAGGGAAAAGGTTGTTTAGAAATAAGTCTTTCAAATGCTATTATCCCATACCTTTTTGATTTAAAAAATAATTTTACTTCCTATCAATTACAATCAGCTTTAAAGGTTTCAAGTAAATATGCAAAACGTATTTATCAAATTTGCTCTCAGTGGAAAGATGTAGGAATGACAAAAACCTATGAAATTAGTGATTTAAAAGGAATCTTGGGACTCAAAGATCCTCATGGGAGAACTCCAGAACAGTTTGAGCGAATCAGTGCATTCAAGGCCAAAGTATTAGATATTGCAAAAACACAAATAAATCAAAATACAGATTTATCTATTGATTATGAATTAGTAAAACAAGGAAAAACATATAGTCATATTAAATTTTTTGTTGCCAAACAAGGTCTGAAACAAATACCCATAGATTTTGGTGGAGATGAGAAAAAGGGTAGAGCAAAGCAATTGTTAAATAAGTTAGGAATTGCAGATGAAAAGATAGTGGCTGAGATAGTGACTAATCATCTTGATAAATTTTTCAAATGGCATTATGATTACCAAACCAATAAAATTAAAGTCAAAACCAATCCTGCGGGTTTATTGCTAAAAACTTTAGGCTTGTTATGACTTATAAAAGGTAGTTTTTAGAATAATTTCCACTTATAAAAAGTAGTTTTTGGAAATGAAAACATATTATTATTGAGCCTAAATAATGACTATAATACCT
Source organism: bacterium 336/3 (assembly GCA_001281695.1). Classification (NCBI taxonomy): domain Bacteria; kingdom Pseudomonadati; species bacterium 336/3. The sequence continues at coordinate 31,082 of LJIE01000005.1, forward strand.
ATTTTGGACACTTCAACATCAAATATTATAAAGAAAAAGCCTTTTATGGGTTTGACTTATAAAAGGTAGTTTTTGGAGAATAAAAATAGGCTTTATGATGTTTAAATAATGATTTTAAGTCTTACTTTTAGACGTTTTAACATCAAATATTATGAGGAAAATGTTTCTTTATATATTAACTTATAAAAGGTAGTTTTTGGAGAATAAAAATAGCTTCTATTGTATCTAAAACAAATATTTTGATTTAAAAAATGTCTCTAAAAAAAATAAAAGCAGGAGTATTCAATTTAGTTTTAGTAATAAGTATTGTTATTACATTTTTAATAACATCATTGATTTTATTATTTTATTATCAAAATAGAGTATTACAAAAAAATAACCTTGAAAGGAAAGTCATCACAAATGCATTTTCAGGGATAGAATATACTTTAGGAACTTATGAAGATATAAAGTTTAATGACACTTTGTTTTTTAATTTATTAAAAGATGAAGAAGATACAACCACTATTATCAAAAGTACTTGGGGTTTATGGGATATTGTCTCTGTTACAGGACAAAAAAATACTTATAAACATACAATACATGCTCTTATAGGAAATATACTATCACCAGAAGATAAAAAAGTAGGTTTGTACATAATTGGAAATAATCCAGACGATTTTATTGGAATATCTGGTAATTTTCGTTTAAAAGGAGATTATTATACTCCCAAATTGGGATTAAAACCTGTAACCATAGAAGGAGAACTAATTAAGAATAGTCAGTATGCAAATGGTTCAAAATTTCAATCAGCAATAAAACTCCCACTTGCAGAAAGTTCTATTATAGAAAGATTGAAAGAAATAAAAGAAAAGAGATTCAAAAACACTGAAAATATAGTTTTGGAAGACTCTATAAATATTTCATTTGGAGAGAAGACAAAAATAATATATTTATCTAACAATATAACTCTCTCTAATAACATGAGAGGAAACTTAATTTTATATAGTAATGCTGATATAAATATATCTAAAAATGCGGAATTAGAAGATATTATAGTTGTTGGAAAAAATGTAAGAGTTGAAAAAGAGTTTAAAGGTAGAGTACAGATTTTTGCAACAGATAGTTTAATAATAGGAGAAAATGTAGTTTTAGAGTACCCTAGTACATTAAACTCCTTAGATGGAGAAAAATCTTATATAAAAATGAAAGAAGGAAGTTATTTACAAGGCATCATCTTGAGTTATCCATTAAACATTGAAAGCAAAAAAAACAGGATTTTATCCATTGACGAAAAAGTTAAAATACATGGTTATATTTATGCTGATGCTCAGGTTGAAATAAAAGGAGATTTAATAGGAGGGTTATTTTGTACAAGTGTTTTTTTGAAAACAGGAAGCAGCTTTTTTGAAAACGTTTTAAAAGATGTACAAATAGATGCTACAAATATCTCACCTTATTTCCTCATACCATCAATTCTCAATAAGAAAAATGAAAAGGCAATACTTCAATGGCTATATTAAAACTTAAAAAAATAAAAGGTTCTTCGTTAATAGAAATAGTTGTGGGGCTTGTCATCATTAGTTTAGTTTTTACCATGTCTGTGATGGTATATGTGAATCTAAGTACAGGAAAAACGAGTGCAACTAAAGTTATATACATTGCTTATTTGAAGGATTATATCGCAACAACAAAGAAAAACAAAGAATACTTCAATGAAAAATTAGAAATTGAAAAAGGGTATTTACAAAGAACTATTGAGGAAATTTCAAAAAATGTTATTTTACTTAAAATAGAAATTAGAAATTTAGAAAACAAGTTAATAGATGGCCATCAAGAGCTTATTTATCAAAGGTAAAGTAAAGGCTTTTACAATTATAGAGCTTTCTGTGGTAGCTTTACTAGGCAGTTTTTTACTATTTATAGCATATTTTGCTTTAGAGATAATAACAAAAAGATATTTTGTTTCTAAAAAACAACAGGATAAGTATGTAGAGTTAGACTATTTTCTACATAGAATAGAGAAAGATATACTATTATCCAATGAAACTTTATTTGATGGGTATAAAATTGTTTTTTTTTATGATAAAAGAGAAGCCAAACATACTTATGAGTTTGAAAAAGAGTACGTTTTATATGAACACCAAGGAAGTGTAGATACATTTCATATCAAATTAGAAAATATTGAATACTATTTTGATAAAAAAAATGTAAAAACAGGGATAATAGATGAAATGGAGGGTATTATACTTATGGATAAAGAAAAAATTCCTTTCCATTTTTTTAAAAAATATGATTATTTAAGACTTTTTCAAAACGAAGAAAATAATGAGTGGACTCAAAATAGATAAAAAAAATATCCATAAGCAACCACAAAATGAGGGTAATAAAACTGCTCAAATCATAGATTTTTTCAATAAAGATATATCATTTGGTAAAAAAACATTATCAAACAACTTTAAGGAAGGTTTTTATACAGAATTGGCTGTTTTGATTGGCTCTGGAGTTGATTTAAAAGCAAGTCTTGAGCTAATTGCTCAACAACAAACAAAAAAAAATCAAAAAGAAATAATACAGGATATTTTAAATAATTTAGTTACTGGTTCTAATTTTTCTAAGGCTATCCAACAAACAGAAAAATTTACCAGCTATGAATATCACAGTGTTAGAATTGGTGAAGAAACAGGGAAATTAGTAAGTGTTTTTTCTAATTTGGCTGAATTTTATGAAAAAAAGGTAAAACAAAGAAGGCAAATCTTGAAAGTTATTTCATACCCTTTAATGGTTATTTTAAGTTCTTTAGGAGCAATCATTTTTATGTTACAATTTGTTGTTCCAATGTTTAGAGATGTATTTAAACGTTTTGGAGGGGATTTGCCATACTTAACAAAAGTAGTTTTAGGTGTTTCAGATTGGGTTAAATCATATTTTTTGTTTTTTTTATTTTTTGTAATCATTTTAGTTTTTCTATTTAGATTTTTATTAAAGAATCCATTCTGGAAATATAAATGGCATCAATTTCAACTAAAAATACCAGTTATAGGAGAAACCATAAGACTTTTTCAACTTGCAACATTTGCAAATTCAATGGCAATGCTAATAGGAGCAAAAATACCTATTGTAAGAGCTATTGAACTTATGGAACAGATGATGACATTTATGCCTATCAATAAATCTTTAAAAGAAGTTGAAAATAAATTAATACAAGGTGAAACATTACACAAAAGTTTAGCGAATTATAAAATCTATGACAGCAGAATGTTGGCTCTGATAAAAGTTGGGGAAGAAGTAAATCAGTTAGAAAATTTTTTCTCAAAACTTTCAGACCAATATTCTCAAAAGTTAGATGTTAGAACATCAATATTAGGAACTTTATTAGAACCTTTTATTATCATATTTTTGGGAATAATCGTTGGAATTATTTTAGTAGCTATGTACTTGCCTCTTTTTGAATTAAGTACAACCATTGGAAGATGATTAATTAAATGTTAAATTTTAGATTTTTTCTTCAAAAAATTTGCAAAAAAAAAATCATGTGATTAGTTTTGTGTGCCTATGTATTAAACTATGAAAATTGAAAACTTTATATTAATAAAATCAAAATGCTTAATAGCAACAAATATTCTGCTATTAAGTCTTATATCCTGCCAATCAAATATTTCGTCTTTAGAAGATTACTCCAAATATATCTCCAATCCATCAAATGGCTTTTTTAAAGAAACCTCAATTTCAAACTTTGATATAAACATAAAATATCTACCAGAAACATACTGGGCTCTCAAGGAAAAAAATCAAAATATTGATAAAAATATAAATGAATTATCTAAAAAATATCAAAATTTTTTAATTTTTCAAGTTTCCATTAAACCTAAAGACAATTCTAAAGTTGTCTTAAAAGATTTCATTCATAGAAATGCTCTCCATCAAAAAGATTATATGGAACAAATATCCATTCTAAATTATCGAATGAGTGATTATTTTTCCATATCAAGTCAAAATAAAGTATTTAAAGCAATAGATGCCAAACTTGAAGATAACGCTTTTGATAAACAAATTAGTTTTTTAATAACATTTATAAGACCTAAGGAGATAACAAACTCTGAAAGTATCTCTTTTTTAATGACAGAAAATTTCTTCTTAAATAATACAGTAAAAGTAGATTTTTTACAAAAAGATATATTTAGTAATCCTAAAATAGAAATTAAACAATAATAATTATGCTAATAGCATTTATAAGAAAACCTAAAATTTTAAAGACATTTGTTAAAGTAGTATTGTTTACAATTGTTTTTGAAATATTAGCTCCCTCCGCTGCTTATGCTCTTACAAGTGGTCCAAGCCAACCAGAGTTCTCCAGCTTTGAACCAGTAAGTAGTAGCAACATGGTAAATGAATTTACGGGTGATTTTACTTACAATCTTCCTGTTTTAGAAGTACCAGGACCTCATGGTAGTGGCTATCCACTTTCTTTATCATACCATAGTGGTGTTTCTCCAGAAGAAGAAGCTTCTTGGGTGGGTTATGGCTGGACACTAAACCCTGGAGCTATTAATAGAAATACAAGAGGTTTGCCTGATGATTATAAAAACACTACTATAAAATATCACAATAGAATGCCTACCAATACTACAATTACTGCAAGTTTGGGTGGTAGTACAGAAATTTTTAGTGGTGATATTGGTGTAAATGCAAGTGTAGGTCTACGTTATAATAACTACAGAGGATTTGCAAGGACTGCGGGTTTGGGCTTAACTTTAGGCAAAGGATTTGTTTCTTTAGGGTTGAATGTAGCCTCAGACCAAGATGCTACATTTTCTGTTGCTATCAATCCAGCAGCTTTGTTAAATACAAATAAATTGAAAGAGAGATTAGTGGTTGAAATGGCAGATAAAATTGACAAAAAGTTTCCTGAATATGAACAACATGGCAAATGGATGAAAGCTTTGGGCAGGGTCACAAAGTTTGCTGGCCAAACAGCAAATAGTTTGACCAGCCAAACAATCAGTTTAGGAGGGAGTTTTGGATTAGTAACACATGCTTATGAAACAAGATCAGTTGCTACCCAAAAAATGATAGGCGTAGCAGTAAACGCTTCTATGGGTTTTGAAACCAATCCCAGTTTTTTGCCTGCGGGTTTTCAAGGACGTGTGATGGGAAGTTATACAGCTCAATACCCTGATAGAGAGAGAGAATTAGGAGGTTGTGGTTTCTTGTATGCAGGTAATGCTACAAATTACAGCATTTCAGACTATTATGTAGAAAAAGATAACCCTTATGAAAAACAAGATGTATTTTTAGGAATACCTTTCAATAATGCAGACAACTTCATGGTAACAGGTGAGGGAGTTGCAGGAGGTTTTAGAATGCATCATAAACAGATAGGAGAGTTTGGACCAAATGAAGAAACAAGTAATATAATTATTTCGAATATTGGTGTAGAAGTTGGAGTTGGAGGAAATATTGGAGGAGGATTAGATTTAGGTCTGGGTTACCAAAAGATGGAAGAAGAAGCATGGGGGAATAGAAACTATAAATTTTCAACTTTAGATGATAGAGAAACAATAGATGAACCCGTATTTTTTAAATTTACCAACGATTTGGCAGGTGAGTGGGATTTGGATGGAAATGATGATCCTATCAATGTAGGTTATACAGGTTCTGGCAATAATTATAATCCATCTTTGCCATTTGCGGGTAAAATAGAAATGAGAGAAAGAGGAAATACAGCTAAACGCAATAGCCGTTCTACCTATATTTCTTTTGGTATCAATAAAGAAATGTTGGCTTCAGGCTCAAATAACTTTTCTGCAAAAGCTATCAATAGAAGGTCAGACATTAGAGATATACAAAACAATAAAACTAATCCAGACATAAGTGATAGAATAGGGGAATTTGCGATACATAATCCAGGTGGTGAAAAATACATTTATGGGCTTCCTGTTTATTCCAGAAATGAGAAAAACCTGCAATATTATCCAAAAAGCTTTCCAAAAAATCTTCCAAATGATAATGATCGTAACCATTTAATATATGGCTCCAATAGTGTTGATAAGGATAAGGTAAAAATAGGAGAAGAAAGACCAGCTGCTTACCCCACAACCTATTTGCTCACAGAAATTACTACACCTGACTATATAGATAAAGGGTTTAATGGACCTGATGTAAATGATTATGGAGGATATACTGCATTCAATTATGATAGAAAATATGGAGGTAGTGGTGCTTGGTATCAGTGGAGAGCACCTTATTCAGGTTTTATGTTTGAAAGAGGTTCTCTTTCTGATAGAAAAGATGATAGAGCCTCATTCTCCTCTGGGGAAAAAGAAATATACTACTTGCAGTCTATTGAAACAAAAAGTCATGTGGCAATCTTTACAACAGGTGAGAGAACAGATGGATATAGTGCTGCACTAGGAGAAAGTGCTGAACAAAAGAATGCAAAAGGATCTGAAAAATTATCCTATTTAAAAAGGATAGATTTATACACAATTAAACAAGTAACAAAAATAGGAGGAAAGTGGCAAGTAAATGATAATGAAAAACCTATAAAAACTGTGCGATTCAAATATGCTAACTTTGATGTGAATCCTGACCCTAATAAACTTTTAGCAAAAGGACTTCCCAATACTTCTAGTAATAATCTTGGAAAACTTACTTTGGAAAAAGTTTGGTTTGAATATAATGGCATAGAAGAAACACAGATAAGCCCTTATACTTTTGAATATAAATATCCTAATTTCAATGATTATCCTGCAAAATATAGAGCGGGTGGAGTAGATGATGTAACCAAAAATTCAGAAGGTAAATCTTTCGCAGGTTTGTTGGAAAACCCTAATTATAGTGCTTTTGATACAGATGCTTGGGGAAATTATGAAATGGATGCTTATGAACAAGATAAAAGCCGTAAAGAAGACATGAAAGATTGGGTAAATCAAAATCCTCCTAATAATTTCGATCCTGCAGCATGGCATCTAAAAGTAATAAAACTACCATCAGGTGGACAAATACATATTCAGTATGAACAAAATGATTATATGTATGTCCAGAATGAGATTGCCCATACAATGGTGAGTGTATTGGATACAGGTCAACCTGACACCTTTATTCTCAATCTGAATGATTTTAATTTGACTAATCAAGAAAAAGAACAGTTAGTACAAATGATACAAAAGAAATACAAAGATGAGAGTATAACACCTCAGAAAGAAAGAATGTATTTTAAGTTTTTATATAAGCTTATGGGAAGTACAAATCCACAAATTGCTCATCAAAATGTTGATTTTATAGATGGTTATGTAAGATTAAAAGATGTTTATTTACAAAATAGTAATGTTATCTTGAAAATAGCAAATGAAAATGGTAAAAATCCCATTAAAAAACTATGCCAAGACTTTGCAAAATATGAGCGTTCAGGTATATTAAGCTTATCTCCTGCTAACGAAATGGATGAGTACACGAACCCACTAGATACTCAAACAGACGTTTTGGAAAAAATAAAATCCTTAGCAGCACAAATGGCTGTACCACAAAATATACTTACATGTATAAATTACAACCCTAATTTATCTTATTTTCGTATTCCAGTAGTTAAGAAAAAGAAAGGTGGTGGAATAAGAGTAAAAAGATTGCTTACTTTCGATAATACACTTAATCAGCCTGTTCTATATGGTAGCGAATATATCTATGAAATTTATGACCAAGATTTAGGTAGAGTTGTGAGTAGTGGTGTAGCTACAAATGAACCTGCATCTATTCGTGAAGAAAATATTTTAACAAAGAATATTCAGAGAAAATCTAAACCTTTCATACAAGAACTCATGGGTGGAAGAGATAGAGAGCAGTCTGAAGGACCAATAGGAGAAAGTATCATGCCTGGACCAAGTATAGGGTACTCTAGAATAATTGTAAAAAATATACATAGTGGCAAAAGCAATGCTGGCTTTTCAGAATCCTTATATTATACAGCCAAAGACTACCCTGTCATTGTAAAAATGTCAAATTTACAAACTCCCAGACCTTATTACAAAAATGGAAATTTTCCTCCATTTGTCATTAATATGGTAAATAATCTCTGGGCTGTACAAAATTTTAGTTTTATATTTAATAATATGCATGGACAAGTTAAACAAAAAACATCTTATGCTGGTGTTTATAGTAATGATTTGTCTAAGGCAAGTGTAATAGCTCGCCAAACATATGAATATTTCCAGCCAGGGGATAAAATACCAATGACAGATTCTAAAGAAGAAGCTTTGAGTAATATAACAACAATACCTAAATACCAACCAGGTAGAGAGGTTGATGTTACTTTGGCAAGCAAGGCAGTAAAAGAAAATATGGTAGATGGAAATAAAGAGGTTGATTTTACTGTAGGTGTCACTTCTCTTATACCTATCCCTTTCTTTGCCTTTATGCCTACGATTACCAAAACACAAGCTGAATTTCGTACTTATGCAACTTCTAAAATAGTACGATATCCTGCAATACTCAAAAAGACTGTAACATATCAAGATGGCATAGAACACACTTCTGAAAACTTAGTATTTGATAAAAATACAGGGCAACCAATAGTTGTTAAATCTTACGATGAGTTTAAGGGAGCTTACCAATCATACCAGACAATGGCTGCATGGGAATACAAAGGAATGGGTAGCAAAGCATTGAATGAGGGTAAAATTGTAAAACCTATTCAAGGAAATTTATTATTTGCTTTAGAAAGTGACAATAGTAAACTCTATTTGAAATTGACAGGAAATAAAGCCTGTGAATATATGTTGGATTTTTCTGAAGGAGATTTAGTAAACTTGGGAGAAGCCAATAGCAATAAACTCTATAATCTTGGAGAAGCAGATTTAGTAAATAATAGGTTTAGACTTTATAAGTCTAATATGCCTAATAGTGTACCTTTGGGTGCAAATGAAGGTATTAATAGAGTAGAAGTCATTAAAAGTGGTAGAACACACCAACTATCAGCAACAATAGGAGGTACTACTTATCATAGCAAAAGTGATACTTTTAAAGGATTAGATATCAATCCTGCTAATGGAACATCTCCATTTACAGCTCATTTACAGACCCAAATACAAGGCCTAAATAGTGTTGAGGGTAATTTTACACTCCCTGCTACTGAATACACAGGCATGAATATATCGGCTTATAATATTGGTAATAGTTGTGTAACAAACCAAGAAGATGCAAAAATACGCCAAGTAAAAATGGCTTACAGAAGGTATAATAATGGTGAAATAGAACTACAAATTATCAGTTTTGAGGTTTATTGTACTAATAGTGCTACTTGGTTAAAAATTGATTAATCTTTTATTTATTAGAATCTGATTAATATGAAAAGAATAGCTATAATTATATGTTTGTATTTTTCTATAAGTATAATTTCGAAAGGGCAAATAGTAGAAATACAAGTTACTAATACTCTCCAATCAGGAGAAGGGTCTTTTGCTAATGCTGTAAGTCAGGTTAATAGTTTCCCTGTAGCATCACCTCCAGTTCATATTATATTTAATATATCAGGTAATGGACCACATTATATAGATATTTCTAATCCTTATTATGTTACTTTTACTAAACCTGTAGTTATTGTTGGGCAATCTTCAGTAATTATTAGAGGGGGAATAGTTTTAAATTATTCAGGATCAACTATAAATGGATTAAATATAGATGGTACACCTATACCAAACCAAACATATTGGACATATTGGTCTCATTATGGTATAATGATTAATGCAAATGATATAGAAATTAAAAATTGTAAAATATCAAATATTTATGCTCAAAGTATATTTGGACCGTGTTTTGCAGCAGCTCCAGCAGGATCTAACCCTCCAATAGTTTCTGTTCCATGCTCTAATCCCCCTGATGGAGGTACAGGTATTTATATTGCAAATACTGTATTGAGAGCAAAAATTAAAAATAATACTATAACAAATTGCCAAAAGAATGGAATTGAAATAAATACTCCTTCTCCATCATTAATTGAAGGTATAATAGAAATAACAGGTAATCATATATACAATAACGCTAATAACCCCTATTTTTTTACAATACCACATCCTAACTCAGGAGGAATTAGAGGTGCAAATATTTATCCAACTTATTCTTTCAATAATATAATTAAGAATAATGGGTTGCTAAGTGAGCATACACAATGGAGTGGTATGGGTGGAACGGCATCCATAAGTAATATCACTAAATCTGGGGATACTTATACAGTAACGGGTACTAAACCTGTTTTTGATCCATATACTGGTTTTCAATCATCTGTACAAATATTTAAGATTGATAACCCATCCGAAAATGTTACTAATAGATATAGTGTAAGTGGGGTATTAGGAGGAAGTCCTGTGACAGTAGGTAACACATGGTCAGTACAAGTTCCAAGTTACTTGTTAGATCCAATAGTTAATTTTTCAGACAACACAATTTATTTAACTACAATATCAACGATAAGTATGTTGTGGTCTAATGTTCCTTATGCTCTATATTCTTCAAGTTATTCAACTAAATTTAAGTTTTGTGTTGATAATGGATTATATCCAACAGTCTATATCAATGGAAATCAAACTCATCCAAAAGCAGGTGAAGAAGTAAACTTCACACCAACAGTAATTAATGGTTTAAGTAATTTGGTGTATCAATGGGAAGTTATTAATTCTGAAAATAATGTAGTTGCAACTTCTAATCAATCAATTTTTAATTATAGTTTCCCTTTTGCTGGAGCAACATACACTGTAAAACTTACTTTGAATTCAATAGATGGGTGTGGAAATGTTAAACAAAGTATAGCAATATACACAATTACTACACAACCTCCTATATGTAGTGGCCGATATATAGGTATTAATCCTGCTAGTGATATTGGTGTTGTAAAAAACGGCTCAACAGGAGCAATCTTATTTTCTTATCCTCTTGTAAACTGTAATGCTAGTATTCCTTTTGACTGTATAGGTGAAAAGGCTACCATAAAATATGATTCAATTGTTTCTGCAAGTGCAAGCCAACTGACTACCAACTGGGGTGAACCCACTCAAGAAATAACTTATAATCCTTTTGAAGCTGGGCATAGAGGTAGATGGTTTGCCCAAAGAGCCTATACATTCAATACTCCTTTAAACGCTAAAAATGCCAATGGTACAGACATGCCTAATTATGAGTCAGGAACTTTCAGTTATATACCATTTAACTGGCAATCTAAAAGCCGTTATCGTCCAACTAAATGGTTAGCACCTACAGAAGTAGAAATATACTCCCCTAATGGAGAAGTTTTGCAAGAAAGAAATATGTTAGGTATAAGAAGTTGTGCAAAATTTGGTTATAATGGTAATTTAGCATACTTAGTAGCAAAGAATGCTTCATTACAAGAAGTACTATTTGAAAGCTTCGAGAATACCTATACAAATGGCTCAGTAACAACACTTGAGGACAACCTATTGTCAAATATTATTATTGTCCCTAATTTAACTAATCCAGAAGAAGTAGCTCATTCAGGGAGGAGTTCTGCTTTAATGAGTGGAAGTACTTACACCCTTGAATTTAATAATCCAGAAGCAAATGGCTTAAAAATGACTGAACACATACAAAACAAGGGTGTGTTAGTGAAATTTTGGGTAAAATCAACTGAATTACTGAATAATGAGAGTAGTAATACTAAGTATATATCAGTAAGAGTCTTAAATAAAAGTAATGCTGTGATAACAAATAAGCGTGTTAATGTGGTAGCTCAAACAGGGGAATGGCGTTTATGTGAGGCTAACTTTGTCTCATCAGAACTTTCACAAATTCTTTTAAAAGATTCTTTCAAGATAAGTTTAGAAAAAAGCGTTGGATTCTCATCTCAAATATTTATTGATGACATTGCTGTACAACCCCTTGATTCTGAGATTGCAAGTTATGTATACGACCCTAAAACTTTGAGATTATTAGCTTCTTTAGATTCTCAACACTTTGGTATGTATTATCAATATAACTATGAAGGAAAGTTAGTAAGAAAGTTAGTTGAAACGGAGAGAGGTATTAAAACAATTCAAGAAACACAATACAATACTCCCAAAGAGGCGAGACCATGAAATTGATAAAATATATCATCATAGCATATTTGACTTTAGGTTTGGAAGGAATTTCTTGGGCACAAGATGATTGTTTAAATTTATTAAAACAATCACACCAAAAAGCATTAGATGAACTAAATAATAATGAAGAAATAGCTTTTACATTAAGAGTAACTAATCATTATCAAACTCCAGACTCAAAAAATATTTCTCAAAACACAGAGCAATCTAATGTGGTTGTAAAAGGTAAAAAATTGCATTATAATACTCCAGATATTGAGTTAATACAAGATGAAAAAAAAATTGTGGTTGTATTCAAAAATGAGAAAAGAATATATATATATAATCAGAATAAAAAAATTGTAAATGGAATTTCTGGTTTAGCATTGCAAACAGAGCTACTAAAAAATGCTCAATTAAAAGAATGTGTGAATGTTTTAGAACTAGGTAAGAAACTGAAAAAAGTAACTTTGAAAGTACCATCAAATTATGTTCAAAAATCTATGATTAATGAGATGGTTATTTGGATAGATGAAACAAGCCAAGAAATGATAAAATCTAGTAGTATATATGACTCAAAAAGTCCTATAAAAAAAATAGATTTAGAAATTATAAAAAAAGAAAAAGTAACTGGAAAATCTATTATTGATGACTTTACACAAAGTAAAATCATTAATAAATATCCAAATTTTACAGTAATAGAAGAAGACAAAAAAAATACTAAAAATATTTATCGTTAGCGGAATATGAAAAAAGTTCATGGCTATTTCAGTTTATTATTATTAATGATTTTGGCTTTTAGTTTTGAAGCTAAAAGTCAGATAGTAGGCAATACTCAAGTTTGTTCTGGTGGGCAAGGTGAGGTATATAACTTTACAAGTGGAATATTAGGCACCAATTACCAATGGTCTGTTACTCCTGCTGCTGCTGCTACTGGTACACAAATCACAGTTGACCCTTCTGATAGAAGAAGGGCTTTAATTGTTTGGAATACTGCTGTTGGTTCTGGTAGTGTAACAGCAACAATACGTATCAGAATAGGTACTGGTATAACAAATGTTGCAATATTAAATCCTATAACAGGACCTGGTTCTGCACCAACAGTACAAGGAGATAATGTTATCAATGGGCCTACTAATCCTTGTGTGGGTGGTATTGTAGAGTATTCCTTTGCAGGAACAATACAGGCCTGGGAACTTTTAAATTGGTCTAGTACCTCAAATGGTATTACTAACTCAATTGTATTACAAAATGTAGATATTATACAAAGAAAAGCCACGTTTTTGATAAATGACTCACAGGGTGGGTCTGTTATAGTAAGAAAAACAAATAGTTGTGGGCAATCTTCACAAATTGTAAAAGCAATAAGTCCTATTAACATTCCTACGATTAGTAATGTAGAAGGACCTTCTGTTGTTTGTATTAATACACAAGCTACATATAATGTAAATAATATAGCTAATACTTCATATCAGTGGACAGTTCCTTCAGGTGTTTCAATAGTAAGTGGAGCAGGGACTAATCAAATTACAGTACAAGTTAATAATTTTACAACTGGACAGATTAAAGTTCGAGCAAGTAATGCCTGTGGACAGAGTGCAGAAATAGTAAAAAATGTTTCTGTAAAGGCTCCCCTTACATCTGCAATGAATTTGCCCTTGAACCTAGGTACAACCTACTTAGGTGTAAAATCTTGTACACCCCAAACAACATGTCCAGAACTCACGCTTAGAAACCTGAGACTAAATATATTATTTGACTTTTTAGCAAGAAGTAACACCTATGATTGGGGTAAACAAAGCATTAGTGCTTCTGTAAAGTTAAAAATTACACCCTACACATCACAAGGTGCTTTACCATCTCTTACTACTACACTACAAATTAATAATAGCAATACATCTCAGTTGTTTACACAACCTTATAATATAACTGTTTATGATTTGGACTACTTTCAAGTAGAAATAGTTGAAATAACAAATGGAAGTGTGGCCTCTCAAGATGTGAGACTACAAGTAAGTTATGAAGAAGATAGAATTTATAATCCTACAGTTGCTAATATAACTTTAACACCATTAACTGTTAATAATACTAATTTCGAACAAATATTCCAATGGCAAAGTACTTGTTATCGTTTTCCATTATACGAATTAGAGATTGTCAAAGATCCTAATGTTAGCCCAAACTGGAAAAATGCTCTTAGAATACAACTAGATGGTAAGAAGTTTTTTGATCAGCAAAATGGGGATAATAATATTTATAAATATCGCCTTGTTCTTGCAGAAGGTACAGGGAATTATCATTGGAGAATTAGAGCTATTGGAAATGTTGATCCTAATGGAGAAATTGCTAATCCTGTCAATTTGGGGATGTGGAGTACCTCTCAAAGTTTTTATTATATTCAACCACAAGGAAATTATAACTGGATATATAGCCGTGTATTCAGTGAAGGAAGTAGATTAGCAGAAACTATGAGTTTTGCAAATGGACTTTTGCAAACACAACAACAACAAAATAGACTTCAATCAAATAATAGAATAATAGGTTCACAAACTTATCAAGACTATCTTGGGCGAAATGTTTTGAGTACATTGCCTATGCCAATGTATAATAAAAGCTTATTTGGTTATGAATCGAGTTGGTTAAAAAATAATTCCAATCAAAATTATTCAGTATCTGATTTCGATGAAGATTTAAAACTGAAAGACCCATCGATTCTTATTCAATCAGGGGGTGATTACTATGGTGGAGTAGACTTGGGAGATGGAAGTAATAAAGGTGTTGCAAGTGCAGAAGGTTATCCTTATAGTCGTACTTTATTAGGACCTGATGGAAGACCTATTGAGCAATCTGGTGTTGGGAAAACTCATCGTTTGAGTTCAACTAATGATGGTGGTAAAACAGTAAGAACATACTACAGCAGTGTTGCTGATGCTGAGCTACAAAGAGTCTTTGGAAAAGAGGCTCCTCCTGCAAAAAATGCTCGTAAGATTATAACCATTGACCAAAATGGTGTTGCATCAGTACAATATCAAACTAAAGATGGCAAAACAATAGCCACAGCTTTGTCTGCAAGTACTCAAAGCCCAACTTTAGATGCTATAGGTTCTAGTTCACCACAAACTATAACAGAAACTATAACAGAAAAGGTTCTTATCAATGGCTTCAATAGTGTTAGCTCAAAATTAATAACCTTTGAACAACCTGAAAATAGCTTTAACTATAGCTATAAAATGACCCCTAAAGCTTTAAATCAAATTTGTGGAACACTACAAATTTGCAAGACTTGTGGTTATAATATAGTCATAGAATTAAAAAGTGTAACCAACCCAACAGGGTTTCCACCAAGAATTTTAGTAAATGAGAAAATAAATCCTGCTGCTGCTTGCCAAGGTTTATCGTCTTTAATAAACCTAACATCTGTTGTTGTTAATGAGATACCTGCAGGTACTTATACAATAGAAAAAAGAGTGATTAGCAATGTTTCTTATGATGTGAATGGAAATTTGCAAAATGCACCTATACAAGATGCTTTAGAGTCACTTAAAAATCACTATAATAGTTATCTTAAAGATAACAATAATCCAAGTCCTATATGGCAACAGATAATGATTTATTTGAACGCTAAAGACTTGCAAGGACTATATAATTATTTAGATACCACTATAGGGCTTATAGAGGTAGGTCAATCTTACCAAGTACCTATTGGATGTGATAATACATTAATATCAATCCCTAAATTAAACTTGAGTCAAATATGTAATCAAACACCATGTTCTAAGCTCGATGTAAGTGAAGCAGCTTCGGAATATATAACTTATCTAAACTTAGAACTTGGTAACTTGGGTTTATCATTAAACCAAATTGTAGATACACATAACCAAGGTGATATTCAGTCTATGCTTGTATCACTATTAAACAACAATCCAACTCCACCTCAAGGGGCATATATATGTTCAAATGTTTGGAATGCTTGGCAACAACAAGTAGGAAGATTAGCTTGGATAAAAGAACAAGCTGCTTTAGAAAATAAAGCAATGTTAGTGTGGATGAAAGAAAATAATCAGGAATTTCTACCAGCATTCTTTAATTCTATTAAAAGAATAACAACAAATGGAGAGATATATGGAACAGATAAAATAGGTTGTACTGTAGCACCACAAACTCTCAATAAAAATGAATTTTATAAAATCTTTCATGTAACAAGTACAAGTATTGATGCTTTTGTTCGATGTGTAAAAATATATAATTCTAGTACCAACAATCTAACTGTTCAAGCGGATTTCCAATTATTGCTTCCAGAAGTGAGAAACAATGTCTATCATTGTTATATAGCAAACCAAAATGCTGTAATAAATGGAGTTCCAGTTACATACCAAGAGATTATAGCACAAACAGAAGCCACTTGTATGGCTGCTTGTGATTTGAGAAGAGAAGAACTCATTAGTAAAATTAGGGCTTATGTAATTGCCAATAGCTTATCTATAGATGATTGTGAAATCAATGAAATGGCTGATAATTGGGTAGCCCAGTGCAAACAAAATTGTGATATAAATTATACTGTTAATGGTGATGGCAGTATCACTGTGAATAACCAAACTGCTGTAACAGCTTGGTATGAAAAACTAATGCTTCATAATTTAGATGTAAATGTACCTAATATTGGTGCAAGTTGTCCCACAGATACTCAAAACCCTTGGATTACAATTTCAGGGCAAAACTCTGTAACTTCTGGTATATTATGGAATGGTAGAACAAGACCTACTGGCACTTCTGTTGAGGGTTCATCTAAAAAAATATTATTTAATAAAGAAAAAACATTTGTTTATTCTTTGTCAGGGCAGTTTTTGTCTAAACATGCAACAAATCTAGCTAATGAGCCGGTATCAGCAACACAATCTCCAAACGCTATTATTAATCTATACGACCATTTCAATATAGACACACATGGATATTATTTTATTGATTTTACTATTGATACAAATAATGATATTTATATTATAGCCTCTTACATGGAAGGTAATACTGGAAAATTCAAATTAAGAGTAAAAAAATATAGTTCTAACTTAGTGACCGTGGGGCAAGATTATTCTTTAGAGTATGATAGCACTAATCCTCAAACTAATCCCTATAATAACCAATTTAGAGCTCAAGGGATAGCACATGACAAAATTTCTAATAATATCTTTATATTATTTAAAAACTTTATTAATGGTAATGAAACTGAACCTCAAACAGAGATTCATGAATTACCATCTAATAATTTGAGTGGAGGAGCTCCTTGGAAAACTTTTGTTGCTCCAGAGATTGCAAATAGTCACGGAGAATTATCCCTTCATATAGACGATTCAGAATATAGAACGATATATATAGCAGCTAAAAATAACAAGATATTAGGTATAAATAAAGATACAAAAGTTATTATTTGGAATAATATAGAGATAGCAGATGTACAAGACTTTAAAGTAAACAAAGGAAAAGCTTATGTACTTAATACAAAAATTGTAAATAGTTTACAGGAAAGTTATGTTACTACCTATTCAAATACTGGTTTTTTGATGAATACAGTTAATCTTAAAGGCTTAACAAGTAATATTGCAGTTGGAAAAACAAAAGTGTATGCCATAAGTAATTTGAGTGGAACGTCTGCTTTCTTTCAAACATTATCATTAGATGGTATAGACCAAGGATTTGCAACTATGACAAACCTTGTACCAGGAACACTCCATGATTTTATTGCAGAAGAAAAAGATAATATCAATGATAGCAAAATTTATATTTTAGGTGATAATTCAAACTCTGGCAGTAATGGTGTTGATGAATATTACAATGCTAAATATACCATGCCCAGATGTGGTTCTAGAAATCTTTGTTATCGTTGGTTAGAACCTCCAACAGTCATTAACCCTCCAGGAGATTTGGGAAGCTATGATCCAGAACCCGTAGATTGTAACTCTGCTAATACAGAGTGGGTATATGGAAACATAAATAATCAATTGCAAGATTGGATTAATTCTCAGCTTTCTACAGCCGAAACAAATATGAATACTCAATGTAATGTAGCTAATTTAGAAGAAGAATTTAAAATCTCGTATTCTATTGGTTATTACCATTATACACTATATTATTACGACCGTTCAGGCAATCTAATTCGCACTGTGCCACCAGCTGGTGTTGATATTATAACACCTAGTCCAACAGGAACACCAAACCACAGAATGGTAACCTACTATTATTACAATAGTTTGGGTAAACTTATAAGCCAAAATACACCAGATGGCGGAGAAACAAAATTCTGGTATAACGCCATCAGTCAAATAACACACTCCCAGAACGCTAAACAGGTTCTTACTTCAGATTATTCGCATACAGACTATGACGAATTAGGAAGAACAACAGAAGTATATGAAGCAAAACTGAATAAAACAACAGATAAAAAACATATCACCAAAACAGTTTATAGTAACTCATATAGTGATGGCTTATATCTGAATGGCTCTACCCAACGCTATTTGCGTAATAGAGTGAGTTACAGTTTTACAGATGCTGATGGTAATTTGAATAGTTTAGAAGACCAAGTAACAACTTATTACAGCTACGACCCCCATGGAAATGTAGAATGGATGGGGCAAAAACAAGACTTTTTGGGTAAATCTTTTGTGAAATATAATTATGATCTTATTAGTGGTAAGGTATTGAAAGTAATCTATAATGAGGGCAAACCAGACCAATTTATGCATCGTTATGATTATGATGATGAGAATAGAATTGTAAAAGCTGAAACTTCCAGAGATGGTTATTTATGGGATACAGATGCCGCATATAGCTATTATTTACATGGTCCTCTGAAACGTACAGAATTGGGTAATAACAAGGTACAAGGGCTTGACTATACCTATACCATACATGGTTGGATAAAAGCGATGAATCACCCTACTCTGGATGCAACTAAAGACCCTTCTAATGATGGTAATGGCTTAGTAGGTATTTACAAAACTGCTAAAGATGCCTATGGGATGTCTTTAGGGTATTATCAGGGGGATTATAAAAATGCGACATCTTCTAATGTTCCATCATCTTTAGATGCTTCACAAGTGTTTAATGTGCAACCACTTATGAATGGTAGTACAGCAAGAAACTTATACAATGGAAATATTAGTACTTGGGTACAGCGTTCAAGAGTGAATAGTAGTATTAACTCTGCTGCTATTGGTTCTACTTCTTATTTGGGTGATATGACTGCTGATGCATTTAGTTATGATTTGCTAAATCGTATTACATCCAGCAAAATGAATATCTTTAATGACCAAACTTCTTCTTGGAGTGTTACTACTGATTATTCTACCAATTATAGTTATGATGGTAATGGAAACCTTTTGAAACTTAGTCGTAGAGCCAATGGAAATATATTAATGGACACTTTAACTTACAATTATAACTTGGTTGGAGGAAAAATTGTCAATAATAAACTAAAAAGTGTTGATGATGCTGTGAACACAGCGTCTATTGCTACTGATATAGAAGACCAAACAACAGAAAATAATTATGTATATGATGCCATAGGCAATTTGGTAAGTGATGCACAAGAAGGTAGTGCTGTAACTTGGAATCCTTATGGTAAAGTGCAAAAGGTTGTAAAAAACTCTACTACTATAGAGTACATTTATGATGCCTCTGGAAATCGTGTACGTAAAAAAGTAACAAATGATAATACTGTATTAAGTAAAACTACTTATTATGTACGTGATGCACAAGGTAACCATTTAAGTACTTACGAAAAAGAAGATACTTCTCCTATTAATTATACCTTTAACCTTACAGAAAGAATGTTATATGGTTCTGATAGATTGGGTATGGATAAGACTGTGGTGGATATTAAGAATCAAAATGAGGGACCTTCTACACCAATCAATTATATACCTCCTGGTGCAGAATGGATTACAAGCGTTGAGACAAGAACAACTTATGTGGGTAATTCTTATTGGCTAAAACAAGACCAAGGGCAGTTAGAGTTATTACCTAATTTTGATGTAGATGTAAATAATGCCCCTAATGGATTCTTTATAGATTTTGCAACAGAAGACCAAATGAGTGTTTCCTCTGGGGTGGTTGCGACTAGTAAAATAGGACAAAAACAATATGAACTTAAAGACCATTTAGGTAATGTGAGAGTGGTAGTAACAGATGTGAAATTATTTACTTCTATAGGTGCTAATAACACTCCACAAGGTTTTGAAGCAGAGATAAATCATATCTCACATTACTATCCCTTTGGTATGGAACAACCTAATAGACAATATACTAATAGTGAGGCGTA